>JAJDTQ010000051.1 GCA_022827045.1 Candidatus Binatia bacterium | reverse complement strand
ACAAGATCAGGCCAAAGGTCACGTAAACTGCGGCGATGCCAGACGTAGAAGAAGTCCGAAAGATCCGCGTAACCGATGTGGTCATAGTAGGGTGGGTCGGTTGCGAATACCGAGCCATTGGGGATGGGGATCGACTTATCGGAGGCGTCTTGCTGCTTCACTGATACGTGAACAGCAATATCGACGGCTTCACAATACTTGGCCACCCAGTTGGTTAACTCAAGCCAGCAACAATGAAAGTTCGAGAACGGATTGGCTTCAGGAAAATCCCAGGTCATTGGAATGGCTTGTCGTGCAAACAGGTGTCCGACAGTTCCTCGGGGCATCCAAGTAACCCTGATCGGCGATCAAAGATTTTCTGAGCGCTGATTTTCACGCCTGCAGAGGGGCTTGCGGGAGTTGTCGGCCTGCGTGGAGTTCACCCATCTGGTGATGTTTTCGGGGTTCGCGGCAACCGGGGCCGGTTTCGCCGGCCACGCGGGCGAATCGGGCGTGGCGGCGTTGCCATCCGGCGGCACGACACCGCCGATGACGGCGGCGGCTGCGATCCGGCGACCGGGGACATGGTGCGGGGTGCGGCGTCTTCCGCTCCAGGAGCAAGAGCGCATGGCGCCTGTGGTGTGGAAGCACCCGGTTGCGTCGTGTAGACAGTGCGTTGACCACTCACCGCCCCGAGCGGGGCAACACAACCGGAGTGCCGCGCCATGGTCGTGTCGACACGCTCCCCTGTCAACTTCGAGGGTCTCACCCGGTCCGCTTCGGTGACCTCGCGCGGCGGTCTGGTTCTCTACCTCGAGCTTCTTCTGAAGACGCGCCTTCTTGCGGAGCTTCCCGCCGGGCGTTCGCAGGGCTGGCACGATGGCCAGATGATGCTGGCGCTGGTGCTGCTCAACGTGGCCGGTCTCGACAGCGTCTCGGACATCGAGCGGCTTGAGGAGGACCGGGGTCTGGTCCGCCTGGTGCGGTCGTACGAGGGCCGCCTTCTCGGGGTGTCGAAGCGGGCGCTTGGGGCGCGGTTCCGTGGTGGCCGCGAGCGCTGCTTTCCCTCGCCGCGCTCGCTGCGGGACTGGCTCGACCGGTTTCACGATCCGGCGAGCTGCGCGCATCGCGGCGAGGCATGGGTTCCGTCGAAGCCGGCCTGTCACGGAGTGATCGACGAGGTGTTCCGGCGGCTTGTTGCCCGCGGGGTGGCGCAGGCGTCGATCGGCGAGGTGACGATCGATCTTGATGCGACGGTGATTGCCTCGGGCAAGCGGGACTGTCTTGCGACGTACCGGGCCGCGACGGGGAAGGTTCCCGGGGAACGCGGCTACCAGCCCCTGGTGGCGTTCGTTCCCGAGATCGGGATGGCGCCGTGGGTGGAGATGCGCGACGGCAACGTGCCGGCGTCGTGGGACAACGACAGGGGTGTTCTCGAGACCCTGGAACGGCTGCCTTCGGCGGTCGAGAGGGTGTGGCTGAGAACCGATGGCGCGGGCTACCAGGAGGCCCTGGTGCGTCTCGCCAACGATCCCTCCTCGCGTCCCGGGGACCTCGACCGCTTCGGGGTGATCGGCTTCGTGTGCGGCGCTCAGCGCTCGCCGGCCCTGATGGCACAGGTGGACCGTCTTGCCGAGGGTGCATGGCAGGAACAGGCGGACGGAACGGCCTGTGCCGAACTGCCGTTTGTCTCGAAGATGGCGGTTGCGGCGAAGCGCCGTCACCGGTTCCGCTACGTGGTGAGCCGGCGGCCTCTGGAGGGGACGCTCGGGGTTCTCGACGATCAGATCCCGGCCCGCCAGGGACAGCCGGCCTTCGAGGTCCATGCCTTGCTCACGAACATCCCGTCGCCCGACGACGCGGAGCCCGACGACGCTCTGGCGCCGATGACCGCGGGCGAGATCGTCGCCTGGGCCCATGACCGCTGTGGCCGCGGCGAGGAGGTCCACGCGGTCCTCAAGAACGACATGGCCGCCGGCCTCCTGCCCTCGGGGCGGATCGGCGCCAACGGCGTCTGGCTGGAGATGGCCGCCCTGGCGCTCAACCTGACCGCGCTGCTGCGCCGCGCGGCGCTCGGCGAGGGATGGCTGTGGCGGCGCATGAAAAGCCTGCGGGCCGCTCTCCTTATGACCTGCGCACGGATCTCCCGCCATGCCGGGCGCATCCGGGTGCGGGTCCACACCCCGCTGATCCTCCAGGCCCAGGCACGGCTCGCCGCCATCCCGCCGCCGGCCTGAACCCGCCTCCCGCACACGCTCCATGCGCCGAACCACGGTGCAACCCGACAACTGCGTCCGCAATCCGACAGCACAACCGTCAGGGCCCGATGGGACACGGCCGAACCGCATTCCGGCGCCGTCATCCCCTCATCCGGCACGTCCGACCGCTCCCCAAAACGTCACGGCACTCCGCAACAACACGATCCGCGTCGAAAATCCCCAATATGATCGACATCATGGACGAACCCGACGATAGCTCGCCGATCAGGGGTGGTTGACAACAGTACACTTCAGACAAGATCTTGTCTGAAATCAATGTTACCTGCCCTTGACTGGCCCCCA
>JAJDTQ010000017.1 GCA_022827045.1 Candidatus Binatia bacterium | reverse complement strand
CCCCGGCAGGAACCAAGGCAGGAGCAGGTGCAGGAGCAGTAGCGTCACTGGCGTCACTGCTGAACTGCACGCAGCCGGTTGACCATTTCCTCGACCGCGACTTCTAGCTCTCGCGGCACGATAAACCATGTCGGCCTTCCGTGGAAGCCAGTTGGAAAGCCGCGCTGGGGTTTGTCCGGGTCACCGTTCCAACGAAGCCCGATGCGATACTCTCCGCGCACAGCGTAGTGCCCTTCTGCGGCCGACCAATCACCCGGGCCACCGTCATTTGAGTTTCTTATGGCACTAGAGAGCGCGATTCTCTTCATCGACGGAAGCAGGTGCAACGCACGGGAGAGGGTGGCATGGAGCGCCCCGGGGTCGATGTGTCCGGGGAGACTCTCCCGTGCGGCGCGACCGGATGTGCGTTGTTTGACGGTGGCGGCTTTCCGCCGCTTGGGGACAGCCGCAGGTTTCTTCACGGCGGCTGTTCGCGCGCTAGGAAGCTATCTCGTCCTCCGAATACCTTGCACCATCCGGCCAATGTCCCGAAAGGCCGTCTCCATGCGCGCGGGCTCACTGTTCTCGACGAACGCATGATCCTGAGAGGAAGCGCAGGCAACCAGCCGTTCGCGCAAAGCCTGTTCTATGGAGTGACCGTGCGGAACTGCCGAAACAGTGAACACGGTGATCCCCTCATCCTTCGCCATCTCGCAAGCTTCCAGAAAAATGGAGTTGAGAACGTCCCGTGCCCCGCTGTCATCCGCCACTCCATCGAACCGGGTCCCTGTCCGGTAGCCCTCCTCGATGCTGCCAACCCCGACCCGGCCGTATCCGGTATAGTGTGTGGTGTAGTCACCGCGAAGCAGGACGCCGTTGTGCCGGTACTGTCCGGGGTAGGTGTGCAGGTGATCGTTGGCGTTGTTGAGGCCGTCGCTCAACAGCACAAGAACCCTCCGGCCAGCCTCCGATTCTTCCGTAAGCCCCCACGCATTTCGCCATTCAGGCACCAAGAGCCGCCTCCCCCACACGATGCCAAGATGCATCATCGTACCGCCGCCCCTCCAATACCGTAAGTCGGCAACCGCCTGCTCTGCCGTCTTACGGTTGGCCGTCAGCGGAAGGATCTCGTTGCGCGGGCAACCGTAGTGCGGGCTGTCATCGTATCCCTGGTGTGGACTCGCCGGCGACCAGTCGTTCTCACCCCGCACCGCGGTTCCAATCTCCGTCGCCAGCGCGGCCCTATCCGCAGGCCGGTATTCCAGGGAGCTTGGCCAGAACCATGACGTGAATGGCGAACCCTCGGGCAGGACAAGGGACAGGTCCAGATCGCCGGTCCGGTGTTCGATGCAGCCCTGCCAAGGATCGAATCCCGGCGGGATGATCTTGTGTCCCTGACCCAGGTCGTTCACCCAGGAGCGCCGTGTTGCGCCGATGTTGACCGTGGTGTTCCAGGGCACCAGCCCCACGGAAATGTGCCCGACCTCGCCCTCCTGGTCGTACAAGGAGCGGATGAGGACCTGCGCGGCATTTCTGACAACGGTCATCCGGCTGGGGCCTCCCCCTCTGATACGGATACTGTTCCGCATGGACCCCGTGACATCAATGGCCAACACCAAGTTGACGGGGGCCACGACGCGCTCGGCGCCGCTTGAAGCCCTCGTCTTGTCGATCAGCTTACCCCACAGATACCGGCCGACCATGGCCCCGCCGAAGTCGGCGCGCGCCTCGACGCCTACAACGCCGGTGTCACGGTTCGGCGTGAGCGTGAGCTCCAGCGTATCCTCTACCAGCTCACGAGCCCCATCGGGCACGTTGGCCAAAACGTAACGCTTGGCCAATGGTTCCAGCGCCTGAACCAACTGCTCCCGGGTCAAATCGGCATCAAGCCGGGCCATCCGCTGCGTCGCCGCAACGCTCGCCGCCTCGGTGCCGCCCCTGAGCGCGTTGCGATGACGGACCAGCAGGAGATGGTCGCTGACGAACGCGGTGCCCGTGAGGCACATCAAGGCGATCAGCACGGACGCAACCCCGACCGCGCCAGCCCGAATGTCCTGAAGAAATCCGGTAAACCACAGGCAGGGCGTGAGATGGCCCCGCAACCCAATTGGATTGAGCATGCTCGTTAGAAGGGCAAGAGCGGAGTCTGTAACAACATCTGCGCAAGCTCTTCCGGCGTGATGTTCATCGGCGGGATAATCGGATCGCGGGACATGGAAACCTCCCTACGTTGGACTCACACAATGGCTACCGAATCTGTCACTGAGGATTCTCCATCCCTCGGTTTCATCTAACCGTCGTGTCAATCGACCCACTAGACGACGCGCCTGATCCGGCGTGAGAAGAAACCATTGGGAACTACAGCCCTTACTTAACAAGCCCATGTGCTTTCCCTGTTTCTTCGGTGGCCAATAGAGTACTTTTTTTGTGTCCGAAGTGATAGAATCCTCCTTCGAACACCTGTTCCGACTCCACAAGTCCGCCGAGCAGGGCGGCGCCGGAAAGACCGGGAGGGCCGTAGGGCGGCACCGGAACCTGGGAGGGGTATCGTTGAGAACACTCAAGGAAGCAGAGAAGGAGATCGAGGCGTTACGCGAGCGCATCTCCAAGCTCAGCGCGGCGATTCTGCGCATCAGCGCGAGCCTGGACATGGGGACCGTGCTGCAGGAGGTTGCGGACAGCGCCCGAGCGCTCACCGGGGCGCGCTACGGCCTGATCGCGACCGTGGACGAGGCCAGCGAACCGCGGGACTACGTCACCTCGGGGCTCAGGGAGGACGAGGTGCGGGGGCTCCTGGAGCTTCCCTACGCGTTCCGGCTGTTCGAGCACCTGCGGGACCTTCCGGGGCCGCTCAGGCTGGACGATCTTCCCGGTTACATCCGCTCGCTGGGCCACGGCCCGGACCTGCCGGTGTCGAAAACCCTGCAGGTGACGCCGATGCACCACCGCGGGGTTCATGTAGGGCATTTCTTTTTGGGCGAGAAGGAGGGCGGGCCGGGGTTCACCGACGAGGACGAGGATGTGCTCGTGCTGTTCGCCTCGCAGGCTGCGGCGGCGATCGGCAATGCGCGCACCCACGGGGCCGAGCGGCAAGCCCGAGCGGACCTGGAGGCGCTGGTGGAGACCACGCCGGTGGGGGTGGTGGTGTTCGATGCGCGGAACGGGCGGCCAGTGTCGTTCAACCGTGAGGCGCGGCGCATGGTCGAGGGTTTGTGCGCGCCGGGGCAGCGGCCGGAGGAGTTGCTCGGGGTGATGACCTGCCGGCGGGCGGACGGACGCGAGGTCTCACTTGCCGAGTTTCCGCTGGCGCGGCAGTTCAGCCGCCCCGAGACGGTACGGGCCGAGGAGATCGTCCTGTCGGTGCCGGACCGGGGCAGCGTGGAGACGCTGGTGAACGCCACGCCGATCCATGGCGCCGATGGCACGGTCGCCTCGGTGGTGGTGACTATGCAGGATCTAGCGCCGTTTCAGGAACTGGAGCGGCTGCGGGCGGAGTTCCTGGGCATGGTGAGCCACGAGTTGCGGACGCCGCTGACCTCGATCAAGGGCTCGGCCGCCACCGTGCTGCGGGCGTCGCGGGTGCTGGACCCGGCCGAGGTGTGTCAGTTCTTCAGGATCATTGACTCGCAGGCTGACCACATGGACGGTCTGATAAGCGATCTGCTGGATGCCGGGCGCATCGAGGCAGGCACACTGTCGGTACTGCCCGAGCCCCTGGAGGTGGCGGTGCTGGTGGAGCGCGCGAGGAACACATTCGCGAGCGGCGGCGGCCGGCACACGGTGCGGATCGACCTTCCGCCGGACCTGCCCCGGGTGATGGCGGACGAAGGGCGTATCGTGCAGGTG
Source organism: Candidatus Binatia bacterium (assembly GCA_022827045.1). The sequence goes on along the minus strand of JAJDTQ010000017.1, from coordinate 25,703 downwards.
CTCAACAACCTGTTCTCCAACGCCGCCAGGCACTCTCCGGAGTCGACTTTCATCGTCGTGGACGCGGTACGCGATGGCGTTCACGTGGCCGTCTCGGTGTCGGACGAGGGACGGGGGGTGGCACCGGAGCGGCTGCCGCACCTTTTCCGGAAGTACGCCGGCATCAGCGCAACGGATCGGGACTCCGGGTCCGCCGGAACCGGGCTGGGCCTGGCCATCTCCAAGGGGCTGGTGGAAGCCCACGGGGGCCGGATCAAGGCCGAGAGCGCAGGCGAGGGTCAGGGAACCCGAATCACCTTTACGCTGCCGGCAACGGAAGAGGCTGCCGCCGCGCCGGTTTCCGGCAAGAACCTGGCCCCGCCTCGAGGAAGCCGGGAGGCGGCCCCCGTACTGGTGGTGGAGGACGACCCGCAGATGCTCCGCTATGTCCGTGACGCCCTCGAGGAGGCGGACTACCCTGCCGTCTTGACCGCCGATCCCCAGAAGGTCCCCGACCTGGTCAGGACGAAGAGGCCCCGGCTGGTGCTGCTCGACCTGCGGCTCCCCGGCAAAGACGGGATCGAGCTCATGCAGAGCCTCCCGGAGCTCGCCGATCTTCCCGTCATCTTCATCTCCGCCTACGGACGGGACGAGACCGTCGCCAGGGCGCTCGAGGCCGGCGCCGCGGACTACATCGTCAAGCCTTTCTCCCACACCGAACTCACGGCACGGGTCGGAGCGGCGCTTCGCAGCCGCGCCGGGCCCGAGACCTTCGTGCTCGGGGACCTTGCCATCGACTACGATCAACGCCGGGTGACTGTGGCCGGCCGCACGGTGCCGTTGACCCTCACCGAGTACGAGGTGCTGCGCCTGCTCTCGCTCAACGCCGGCCGCATCACCACCAGCGAATTCCTGCTGCGCCGCGTATGGGAAGAGCGGCAGATGGCGGGGTCGGACCCGGTGCGGAGCTTCGTGAGAAAGCTGCGCCGTAAGCTCGGCGATGACGCCGCCTGCCCCGTCTACATCTTCAACGAGCGCGGGGTCGGATACCGCATGCCCAAGCCGGGCGGCGTATAGAAGCCCTCCGCTTCGGAGCCCAACGGACCCGGGACCGCATCGGCCTCCGCTCAACTGCGCGGGCAACTGAGCGAAGACCTCTTGGGTATATATTAACGGGAGTGCCCGAAAACGAACGGCGCCACTTCCTGATCCCTTGATGCCGGTCCCCGGGTAGTATTCGGCGAGACGCAACGAAGGGTTCTCCCACGCGAGCTCCCTGGACAGGGATGCAATCAGGGACCTATTGGAGTGAATGTTCCCTGTTGATTGGCATCTTCCATAGCGTGCCCGGAATAGCAGTCCACGCCGCAGGAAGGCACCCAATATTGGTGCAAACGACATTCCGGCACATTGGGACAGCGAGCTTTACTTACGCTCATGAGGGAGCTAAGGGCCACCACGACTAACTAATGGAATGGTCCGCTCCGCTTCATTTTGAAGGCCTTGAGCAGCAGCCGCACGGTCTCGATGGCGTCGATCGCGGCCGCGGTGTGCAGCGCGGCCCGGCCGTCACGGTTTTCCAGTTGGGGTCTGTGGAGTCTGCCTACATGGTTTCAACGGGTTGTTGATTGAAACGGCACCCGGACGGGCGGCCGCATAGTTGGTCAGCGAGCGCGGCAGCACAATCTCACGCTTGTCCACGGTGGCGGGGTTGCGGCGGTGCGCCGCCGCAAGTCACCTTGCGGGCAGGTGAACCCCTTTTGGAATGTTGAGCTCAAGTTCTCATCAAATCGTCGATGCAATCGGCGATCCGCTGGGCGGGTTTCCGAAGCTGTTCCACCGTCCAGTCCGCAGCGTAGCCCTCCGTCACGTCACCGGGCCGGGCGTGGTTCACCAGCCGCTTGGTCAGGGACCGCGGCAGCATCAGTTCCCGTTCGGCCACGGTGATGAAGCAGTTGCGCAGCCCGTGAAACCAGAACTTCGCACCGCCCGCCCGCCCGATGGCCTCGTAGTGCGCCTGAAGCTCTTCCACATGACCCGAGACGCTCGACCGTGACGGGAACACCCAGTCGTGAAGGTCCTCAGGCATGGCGTTGCCCTCCGCCCGTCTCCGCACCAGAATCTCCCCGAGTTGGCGTGTCACCGGTAGCTCAAGCGGCACGCCGGTCTTGGTCTCCTCCACCCGGAACAGCCCCACGTCCAGGTCCACGTCCTCCCAGCGAAGCGGCATGATCTCTCCCCGGCGCATCCCCGTGTAGACCCCGAACAGGAACACGTCCCGGTGCACGGGATTCTTGACCTCCGCCTCGATGCCCTTGCGCCAGCACGGCAGCACCTCGGCCGGAGACGATATCCGCTTGCGGGTCTTCCGGTGGTAGCGTCCCCCGGCCGCAAGCCACTGCTCCACCGGGTTCCGCAAACCCTCGTGGTCCACGCACGGCCTGCGGTACACCGAGTGCAGGAACGACAGGCACTGGTTGGCGGGGATCTCCCCGTGGCGCTCCGTCAGAAGCCGGAAGCGGCTCTCCACATCCCGGCGGGTGATGCCCTCCAAAGGGCGGGAGAGCCAGTCGCCGAGATAGAGAGCCGCATAACGACGATAGCCCCGCTCGGTGCTGGCCGCCCACCCGTGACCGGACTTGATGTAGTCCTCGCACGCCTCTCCGAGCCTCGGCAGCCCGCGAGCCTCCGCCCGCTCCCCGGCGGGGTCCTCGCCTGTGGCCACGCGCCCCAGAAGCTCCTGCGCCCGCCGCCTTGCCTGGTCCGGCGTCATCCGCCCGGCGCGGCCCACCACCACCCGCTTGTTGGGCGCCTTGCGCCCTCCATTGCCGGCACGGTAGTTTACAAGGAAAGCCTTTGCGCCCGAGGCCGGTGTCTCTGGCATCAGAGATTTCGGCTTAACAACACGGAATAACGGTACTATTGGCGTTACGAGCGCATGTCTGGATATTGGTGCTGTCGATTGACAGGCGGGTTTGAAACCCGCCCCTACACGGATCGGGGTTTCCTTGGCATGCTCAGGATGAGCTATGACAGGAACGGGTCATGATCCCGTGGTCGGCACCGCCGCGGAATTGGGAGCTGCGGCGCAATACGGTCCACGTGTGGCGTACGGCGACCGAGGTTTCCGCGTCCCGTCTCGCCCCCTTGTACGAACTCCTGGCGCCGGACGAGCACGCCCGAGCGGCCCGGTTCCTCTACGAGGAGGACCGGCGGCGGTACACGGTGGCCCGAGGTGTGCTGCGAAGCATCCTGGCGCGTTATCTCGAAGTGGAGCCGGCCGCCATCGAGTTCCGCTACGGCGCCCACGGCAAGCCGTTGCTGGCGGAAACGCCGGGCGGCCGTGACGTGCGTTTCAATCTGTCCCATTCCTACGGGTGGGCGCTCCACGCTTTCGCCGTCGGCCGCGAGGTCGGCGTCGACGTCGAGCGCATCCGGCCGGACACCGACATCATGGGAATCGCCCGGCATTCCTTCTCGCCGGCGGAGGTGGAAGCGTTGACGGGCCTGTCGGAGGGACAGCGGCGTAACGCCTTTTTCAACTGCTGGACGCGGAAGGAGGCGTTTATCAAAGCCCACGGCGAGGGGATCGCGCTGGGGCTGAGCAGCTTCGACGTGACACTTCGGCCGGGCGAACCGGCAGCGCTGTTGCGGTTCGAAGGGGACCCCGGGGAGGCGTTGAGGTGGTCCATGCGCGCGCTGGACGCGGGCGAGGGCTACAAGGCCGCGCTGGCGGTGGAAGGCGAGGGATGGGATCTCAAGTGTTGGCAGTACCCCGATGACGGCTTGGTCCGAAAGGCATAACACTTCGAGCCCGGCATCGCGCCTGTTTCCACGACAATGACGTTTGTGGGGCGGCGGCAACCAGGTTCTTGCCAGTAGACGATAAAGGAGAGCCACATGGCGCGCATCGCGAAGATCGAGAAGAAGGAAGACTTGAGCCCGGAGCACCACGGGGTGTTCGACGCCATCACGGAGAGCCGCGGCAGGGTGCAGGGGCCTTTCCCCATGCTTCTTCACAGCCCCGAACTGGCCGGCCGGGTGGCTCACCTCGGCGCTCTGGTACGCTTCGAAATGGGGCTTCCACAGAAGCTGAAGGAGTTGGTGATCCTCACCGTGGCGCGGGAGCTGGATTGCGGGTTCGAGTGGTCGGTGCATGCCGGGCACGCGCGCGCCGCCGGGATCTCCGACGACTGCATCGAGGCCCTGCGGACGCGGCGGGAGCCGGCGGGCCTCACCCCGGAAGAGGCCGACGTGCGCCGCTACGCCCGTGAGCTCCTCCAGTCCCATCGCGTGAGCGCGGAGGCCTTCGCCGCAGTGGAAGCGCGCCTGGGGCCGGCCGGCTGCGTGGAGCTTTCGGCCCTCATCGGATACTATGTGTTGCTGGCATGCGTCCTCAACTCCATGGAGGTGGAGCCGGCGGAAGGCGAGAAGCCGCTGGATCCGTAGTGGTGTCGCCGGTTGCCGGCGACGAGTCACGAGGACGGTGTACGAACGCGACAAGAGACACGGACGGAGCGAAATGAGCGACAGACCCAATTTTCTATTCATCATCACCGACCAGCACCGGGCGGACCACCTGGGTTGCTACGGCAACCCGGTGGTGCAAACGCCGCACATCGACGGGCTGGCGTCGTCGGGCACCCGCTTCGGGCGGTTCTACACGGCCACCCCCATCTGCATGCCCAACCGGGCGACTTTGATGACCGGGCGGATGCCGTCGCTCCACGGCGTCCGCCACAACGGCATCCCGCTCTCTCTCGAAGCCACGACCTTCACCGACGTCATGGCCGCCGCCGGATACCACACGGCTCTCATCGGCAAGTGCCACCTGCAGAGCATCAAGGAGGATCTCCCGGTCATCGGCATGCCGGAGCCGGACCCGGAGCGCACCCGGCCGCCGGAGCGGCTCCGTGAAGCGCGGAAGGACGTCGGCGGGCGTTACGACCAGGAGCTGCCGTCCACCTGGGCGCAAGATCCCGAGTTCGAACCGGTGTTCCCATACTACGGGTTCCAGCACGTGGAGCTGTGCATCAAGCATGCGGACCAGGTCGTGGGGCACTACGAACGCTGGCTGCGGGCACGTCACCCGGACCCCGACTCCCTGCGCGGGCGCGCCAACCAGCTTCCCGGCAACGACTTCAAGGCGCCCCAGGCATGGCGCACCCGCGTGCCCGAAGAGCTCTATCCCACCAGCTACGTGGCCGAGCGCACCATGGCGTTCCTGGAGGAGCACGCGCGCTCTGGCCGGGAGCGGCCGTTCTTCATCCAGTGCTCGTTCCCCGACCCGCATCACGCGTTCACGCCTCCGGGAAGGTACTGGGACCTCTACGACCCCGAGCAGATCGCGCTGCCGGGCTCGTTCCACCGCGGCGAGCATCCGGTGCTGCCGCACCTGGCGCGGCTCTACGAGGAACGGGACCGCGGCGAGGCCAACCGCGACGGCCAGCGCGGCTTCGCCATCACCGACCGGGAAGCGCGCGAAGCCATCGCGCTCACCTACGGCATGATCACCATGATCGACGACGCCATCGGGCGCATCCGCGCGCGCCTGGAGGAACTGGAGCTGGCGGACGACACGGTGATCGTCTTCACCAGCGACCACGGTGACTTCATGGGCGACCACCAACTCCTGCTCAAGGGCGCGCTACACTACCGGGGGCTGGTGCGGGTGCCGTTCATCTGGGTCGATCCGGCGACGGATGCGAGGGGAGTCGTCAACCCGGGCCTGTGCGGCACCCTCGACCTGCCCAGCACCATCCTGCACCGGGCCGGCCTGGAAGGGCACAACGGCATGCAGGGAGTGAGCCTCCTGCCGGCCATGGACGGCTCGGACACGGGTTACGACGCGCTGCTCATCGAGGAGCATCAGCGCCGGGGCTACATGGGTTTCGACAACAACTTCCGCGCCCGCAGCCTGATCACGTCCGACCGGCGCCTGACCCTCTACGAAGGCACGGACTGGGGGGAGGTCTACGACCTCGAGAACGACCCGGACGAGTTGCGCAACCTGTGGAACGAGCCGGGCGCGCGTCGCGCCGAGCTTACCGAGGCGCTGGCCCGCAAGATGATGGAACTCACCGACACGAGCCCGCTGGCCACGCATCACGGGCCGTAGGAGTCCTCATCGACAGGGGAGACAAGAGACTGGAATTGGGCCTGGGTTTGCGCGCGCGCCATCCGTCCGTGCTTGCGGAACATTCGCGGGAAGCGGAGGATGCGGGCTTCAGCCACGTGTGGCTGTATGATTCGCCGCGGTGCGCCGAGCCCTACGTCTCCATGCCCTATTGTGCCATGGCCACGTCCCGGGCGGTCGTCGGCCTCGCGGTTACGAACACCCAGACCCGCGACCCCACCGTGGTGGCCAACGCCTTCGCGACCCTGGCCATCCTTACCGGCGGCCGGGTCAAGTTCGGCGTCGGCCTGGGCGACAGCGCCGTGAAATTCCTCGGCAGGAAGCCGTCCCGTTTCGACGCCTTCCGGGAAAGCATCGACGTCGTGCAGGGGCTCCTTCGAGGCGAAAGCGTGCCGTACAACGGCCGCCGGCTGGCGCTTCCGGCGGTACCCGAGGTCAAGCCGCCGCTGCTGCTGGCGGCCGAGAGGCCGCGGACCTTTGATCTCGCCGGTGCGGCCGCCGACGGGGCCATCATAAGCCCGGGCGGTTCGCCGCGCTTCCTGCGCTACGCCATCGGAAAGATCCGGGAAGGGGCGGCGCGGGCCGGACGGGACCCGGAAGGGCTCCACGTCTGCGCCTGGACCCACTGTGTCGTGGGCGATACCACCGACGAGGCCATGGACGCGCTGGCGCCCGAAGTGGGGCGGACGCTGTTCAAGGCTGCGCTGCGGGTTCCGCCGGAGGTGTTGGGAGCCTCGGCACCTCTGTTGTCGGAGGAGTTGCGCTCCCACGTGCTCGACGAGGCCACGCGGCAGGACCACGAATACGATCTCGCGCGCACCCTTCGCTCGGCCCTGGGCGACGGGTTGTTCCGGGAGATGACGCTGGTGGGCACGCCCGACGACTGCGCCCGCAAGATCGCCGAACTGAAGCAGGTGGACGGCCTCAGCCAGCTCATCGTCAACGTCTACGGGCGCGACCGCGGGTTCGCCCTGAAGGCGTTGGCGGCCGGCAACACGTGACTCGCCGTCGCGTTACAGCGGCACCGCCTCGCCCTCCGGCACCTTGTCCTTGTCGATGTGCTTCAGCGCCTGGACCACGAAATCCTGTCCGAACACCTCGGTCCAGCCCTTTTGCAGCCTGCCCACCATGGGGCCGGGCTTGCCGTCGCCGATGGCGTTGCCGTTGATTTGGGTGAGCGGCAGCACGCAGCGGGAGGTGGTGGTCATGAACGCTTCGTCGGCGTTCATGATGTCGTAGAGCTGGAAGTTCGTCTCGTCCACCGGGATGTCGAGGTGCTCGGCGATCTCCAGCACCGCGCCCCGCGTGACGCCGGATAGGATGGTCTGGACCGGCGCGGTGACCAGGGTGCCGTTGCGCACGATCCAAAAATTGGCCGCGGTGAGCTCGGTGACGTTGCCGTCCAGGGTCAACAGCAGGGCATAGGCCTCGGGGTCCACCAACTGGGCCTGCTGCTCCGCCAGCCACAGGTGCATCCGGCTGGTGCTCTTGATCTTGGGGTCCCACACCTGGGTGGGGATGGCGCGGATGTGCGTGGTGATGACGTGGCCGCCGTAGATGTAGTGGTGGGCGAACTTGTTGAAGGCGATGGGCTCGCACAGGATCACCACCGTGGCCCGGCCGGCCTTGTCCGGCCCGCGGGTGACGTAGTGGCCCACGAAGTAGTCCTCGTCCGCTCCCAACAGCCCCTTGTTCTGCTTCACCAGCTCCACGGTGGTCTCGTGCATCTCGTCCGCCGTGAGACCGGCATCCAGCTTTACCGCCTTGAGCGACCGGTAGAGCCGGGCGATGTGCCGGTCCAGTTGAAAGATCTCGCCGCCGAAGGTCCGCGTCCGCTCGAACACGCCCAAGCCGGACAGGAAACCGCGGTCGTAGATGGAGATGCTCGCCCGACTCTCGGGCAAGAACTCGCCGTTGACGTATGCCGTGCGCTCTGCCATGGAAAGCTCCCTTCGGGTGATTTCTGATCTCCCAATGGTAGGACGTTCCGCGGGCATCTGTAAACAGGCAGCGAGGGGTGCGGATCGGCGATGCGCGTGCGGCAGGTTTGAAACCCGCCCCTATAGCCCTGCTTCGCTGGCGCCGTTACCCGGCTTCGGCCAGCAACCGGAGCAGCTCTCCGGGCGAATCCACGATGTAGTCGGGTGATTCTTTCGTGAGCGTAGCCCGAGTCTGATAGCCCCACGTAACCCCAGCGGTCCGCACCCCGGCGGCCCTGCCGTGGCGGATGTCGCCGCGCGTATCGCCGATCATGAACGCTTCGTGCGGGGGAACGCGGAAGAGTTCCAGGGCGTGGACGATCTTCTCGCCCTTGGTGCCGGGTTGCCGTGCGTCCAACACCAGGGAGATACACTGGTCCACGCCGTTTCGGGCGAGGCCCTGCCGTACCAGGTGTTCGTAGTTGGAGGTCACGATGACGAGGGTGTGGCGCTCCGACAGGGTGCTCAGGAGATCGGGGATGCCCGGAAACATGGCCGGCTCGTAGCCGTCTGCTTCCAGGATGGCGTGGGTCCGCCGTGTGTAGCGGTCGATGTCCGGTTCCGGAACGCCCAGCAGGGCCGCGAGGCCCGCGGCATTCAGGTCCTCGATGGTCTCGAAGTCGTCGCGGGTCGGCGGCCGCCCCAACCCGGTATCCGCCGCGGTGCGCTGGAAGGCGCTCAGGAGCTGGTCGAAGGAGTCGACGAGAACACCGTCGTAGTCGAAGTGCAGCAGCATGCGGTCAGTGTCCTGTCCGGCTCATTCACGGGACAAGCCGCGCAGGAAGATGGACAGGACGGGACACCGGGGCCACGGGTCACGCCGCGGCGTTGCCTTCCGCCGGCGGCTGGATCTCCTCCATGAGCCGCGCGATGATGTCCAGCGACGACAGGCCCTCGGCCTGGGCCTTGAAGTTGGGGATGATGCGGTGGCGCATCACTGACGGCGCCATGGCCTGCACGTCTTCCACCGACACGGCGAAGCGCCCGTCCAGGATGGTCCGGGCCTTGCTGCCCAGCACCAGGAACTGCGACGCGCGTGGCCCCGCGCCCCATTCGACGTAGTTCTTCACCACTTCGGGGGCCAGAGGATTGCCGGGCCGGGTGGCCTGCGCCAGGGTCACCGCGTAGTTCACCACGTAGGGCGACACGGGAACCCTCCGCACCAGCTCCTGACAGGTGAGGATGGCCGGCCCGTCCATGACCTTGGCCGGCGACGGCCGCTCCGACGAGGTGGTCTGGAGCACGATCTGCACCTCGTCCTCCAGGGGCGGGTAGGACACCTCGATGTTGAGCATGAACCGGTCGAGCTGTGCCTCGGGCAGCGGATAGGTGCCTTCCTGCTCGATGGGATTCTGGGTGGCGAGGACGAAGAACGGCAGGTCCAGCGGGTAGGTGGTGCCGCTGGCCGTGACCCGGTACTCCTGCATGGACTGGAGCAGCGCTGCCTGGGTCTTGGGCGGCGTCCGGTTGATCTCGTCCGCCAGCAGGACGTTGGTAAAGATCGGACCCCTCAGGAACTGCAGCTGCCGGCGTCCGGTGGCGGCATCCTCCTGGAGGATGTCGGTGCCGGTGATGTCGGAGGGCATCAGGTCCGGAGTGAACTGGATGCGGTTGAAGCTCAAGTCGAGCACCTCGGCCAGCGTGCCGATGAGCAGGGTCTTGGCCAGGCCCGGCACCCCCACCAGCAGGCAATGTCCCTTGGAGAAAAGGGCGATGAGTACCTCGTCGATGACCTTGTCCTGGCCGACGATCACCTTGCGTATCTCCGCGAGCATGGTGCGGCGCTTCCGGCCGAATTCCTCGATGGCCTCGAGTTCCTGATCCAAGAGCTGAGTTTCGTCCATGGCGGTAAGGTTCCTTCCGTGTTGAGCCCTCACCCGGCCTTCGGCCACCCTCTCCCAGAGGGAGAGGGGAAGAATTGGCCCTCTCCCTCTGGGAGAGGGTCGGGGTGAGGGTGTTAGGAGCCGCGCAGCTTCCTCATGACCTCCCGAGTCCTGCGGACCCCTTCGTCGTCGCCGGCGGCCTCGTAGACCGCGGCGAGGACCTGGTACACGCCGCGGTGGAACGGGTTGATCTGGAGCGCTTCCAGCAGGGCGGCGCGGGCCCGCGTGTCGTCGCCGGCCTCGTGGTGAAGCCGGCCCAGGAGGTAGTAGGTGTGGACCCGGTCGGGGTCGAGATACCGCGCCTTCTCCAGGTGCGGCAACGCTTCGTCGTAACCCCGCGTGTGTATCAGGGTTTCGCCGAGCCGGTTCAGGATGACCGTGGAATCGGGTCCGGCGCGGAGCGCCCGGCGATACTCCGCGCTGGCGGCGCGTAGGCGGCCGCGCTGGCGCAGGCGGTCGGCCAGGTGGGTCCGGTTCCTGGCGATCTCGGACTGGATCTCGCTCAGCTCCACGGCCGGCTCGGTCTCTCCCTCCTGGGCCACCTTGTAGCGGCGCATGCGGCTGCCCTGGACCGGCTTGAGCCCTTGGCCCGCGACAAACCGCTGCCAATCGGCCTCGAAACCGTCGAGCGGCACGCCCATGACCGTTTCGATGGCCTCGGCGGTGGACAGCCGGCGGACGTTGGAGAGGATGTCGCGAACGCCCGTGGCACCCTTCACCTGCCTTATGTAGTCAACGGCCGAGGCTACCTCCGCATAGGCGAGCTGGACCTGTTCCGGCGTGTCCAGGCGGATCAGGGATGGCTCCATGTCCTTGAAGCTGACGAACTCCTGCCGCTCGATGGCCGTGGCCAGCAGGGTTTCGTTGGCCGGGGTCAGGTAGTCCGGTTTGGCCCCCTGTTCGGGGTTGCGCCACACGGTTTCGTAGTAGCGGGCGATGCCTTCGTGCAGCCAGATAGGCGCCTTGTTGTGGGTGAGGTTGACGATGACCCGGTGGATGTACTCGTGGACGAGGGAATCGAGCCAGCGGTAGCCGTGGGCCATCGCCCGCGGCGAGATGATCATGACCTTGTTGAACTTGCACAACCCGATGGCGCCGGTTTCTTCGATGTCACGGAGCGAGAAGGTGGTGATGGCCGTGAAGGACTGGACATCCGGGGCGATCTCGATCCGCACCCTGCCGCGCGGCTGGTAGCCAAGTGCCCGGCCCACCTCCTCGTGGGCCTGTTCCAGCGCCGCCAGCGCGGGCTCCGCCAGGATGCCGTCGCTCTCTTCGTGGAGGTGGAGCACGAAGTGGTCGCTCTCGTAGCGCTTCATGTGCCGGACCACGTCGTGGGTCTGCTGGAGCAGCAGGCGCAGGGCCTGGCGCTGCTCGTCCTCGGCCTCGATGGCAAGGGCCTTCTCCACGGTGGCGAGAGCCTTGGCGTAGGCGCCCTCGTAGTAGGCCAGGAGCGCCGCCAGGTCCAGTGCGTCCAGGGATCGGGGCTGTGCCTGCAGAAGCCCCTCGATCACCGGGCGCGCATCCTCGACCCGCCAGGCTCCGAGAAGTTGCCGCGCGGTCTCGACCGCGGAACCGTCCGGCGCGGTTTCCGCACCCCGCACGGGCGCTGCGACGAGGGCGAGAACCCCCGCGAACCACAGGATCCGGCACGTGAGCTTGAAGACGGTGGACAATCTTTCCATGGAACGGCGCCGCCGGAGGTTACGCTTCGGTGAGAGGCATCCGCGTCCGTTTCGCGGTGCGAGCTACTGCGACAACTCCCGGAAGTAACGCTCGACTTGTTCCTTGAACCGTTCGGGCACGCGCTCCTTCAACGACTCGAGAACCTCCTTGCGAAACTTCTCGGGCTTGTAGTCGTCCTTGCCGGGAAGCTTGAACTTCTCCGTGTCCAGGCCGGAGAGGGCCTCGTCGATGTCGTGATCCGGGAACTGAGGCGGCATTCCGGTGGGCGGCAGGAACTGTCCGGGAGGCAGGAAGCGGCCGCGGCGGAACACGTGCACCAGCGGCACGCGTCCGAACCTGCCCCGCTGCGCCAGCCGCTGCATCGCCTGCTGCATCTGCTGGCTCGATTGGGAGAGGCGGTTGATGGCCTCCTGCTCCGGCGGGATGGCCTGCCCCGGCTGCAGCGAGCCCAGTTCGTGGGTGGCCGCGCCCATGAAGTCGCCCGCCTCGGCGATGTTGTTGACGATCTTCGGATCCAGCGACGGGAAGAGCTGGAACAGGTAACGCAGCCGTTCCACCAGGTCCCGGGTCCGCGTCGCCAGCACGTCTTCGCGGGTGGCAAGCTCCCGCACCGCGTCCTTCTGGGACGGGGTCAGCTCCGGGTCGGGGATGTTGGCGATGGCCTGGTATTCCCGCGCCAGCGCCTCCAGCAGTTCCAGGGCCGCCTTGCGCGCGTCATCGAGGGGGCCCATTGCCGCGAGCTCTTCGGTGGCCGGGACAAACTGCTTGGAGAACGCGTCGAAGTCGCGGTTCTCGAGCATTTTCCGCAGTCCCGACAGCAGCCCGCGGACGGCGGCGTCGCGTTCGCGCTCGGCCGGAGGACGGGCGCGGTCGCTTTCCAGGTCGGGCGGGGCCAGGAGATGAGACAGCACCGCCAGGTCGGCCTGTGCGCTCTTTGCAAGCCGGCCGAGGGCCTCCTCCCGTTGCGCCTCGACCTCAGCGGTGGCCTCCTTGTGAGTGCCCTCGGTTCCCAGCAGGATTTCCTGCTGTTCCTGGAGGATCTGCTGCAGCTCGTCACTGGAGCGGCTCATGGCCCCCTGCATGCGGGACATCATGGATCCCTGGGCCTGTTGCTGCTGGTTTCGGAGCATGGCCGCCAACTGCGCCATCTGGTTGAAGAGCTCCCGCGCCAACTGCATCGCGCCCTCGATGTCGCCTTCCCTGAGCTTCTGGCGGATCTGGTCCATCATGGAGCGCATGTCGCCGAACGGCATGTTGCGCAGGTTCTGCGGATTGACGAACTGGTCCGGAACCTGTTGGGCGAACTGCATGAGCGAGGCCTGCAACTCCTGGAGTTGCCGGGAGAGCTTGGACAGTTCCTTGAGCACCTCGTCCAGCTCCTTGTTGCCGCTACGCAGCTTGTCCAGCGAGTCCAGGAAGCGCTCCTGATCCTTGACCATGTCCCTTGCGTTGGCCGCCATGTCCTGGCCCGCGAGGCGCCGGCTTACGTCCTCGCTGAGCATGGACAGCCGTTCCAGTTCCGTGGCCATGGCGTCGTGGGCCTGTTCCCGTTCCGCTGGCGATTGCGCCTGGCGCATCCCTTCCACGAGTTCTTCACGGGCGTGCTGGAGGTTCCGTTTCAGGGTTTCGAGGTCGGACCACGTGGCGAAGTCGCTGATGCGGTCCTCGCGGGTGCGCCGCATGGCTTCGTCCACGCGCTGCAACATCTGCTCGAGGCCCTCGCTCATGTGTTCGGCCGGGTCGTGCTCGGCCGGCTCGCCGGCGGTCTTTTGGTCGGGAGGGGTCTCCAGGTGATCGCCCAGGAGGTCGATCATCTTGTCGGAGATATCCTGAATCATCTGGGCCACTTGGCGATGCTCGGCCTTGAGGTTCTTGAGGCGGAGGCTCAGGGGGCGCGATTTCACCAGCTTGGGCCCCGAGATGGTATCGTTGTCCAGCACTTCGAGATGGTAGACGACGACGTCGCCTTCCTCCAGGCCAATGCTGTCCAGATCCCAGATGAACGTTTCCTCCAGGGAACGCGCGACCTCGTCGCGCCACACCGGGATGCGCTCCTCCCGTTCCCCGACGGCCGCCACCAGAGTGACCTGGCGGAGCCCGTAGTCGTCGCTGGCGCGATACTCCAGGGCCAGCCTCTCGTCGCCGTTCACTTCCAGGTCTTCCGTCGGCTTGAGCAGCTCCACCAGCGGGAAGCTGTCGGGCACGGCCACCATCTCGTACGGTATCGGCAGGTTCTCGAAGCCGAAGGCGTCCTGGAGGCGGATGCGGTATCCCTGCGAACGGAACAGCACGACGCTGCCTTGAGCGTTGTCTCCGGTGATCTTCAGCGGGACCTCCCGGCCGTCGTCCAGGGCCACCACCGCGTGCGCCATGCTCTTGTTGGTGGTGGCGGAGAAGCTCAGGGTCGAGCCTTTCACCCCGCGGACGTTGCCGCCGGTGAAGGTCTGGTCGGGAAGGCCGGTGTAGTGGGGCGGGTAGAGCGTCACCTGCAGGTCGGTAACGGATGGCCGGTCCACCGCGGTGATGGTGTACCAGGGAGACTCGAACGGTCCGGTCACCACCTGGTAGAGAAGGTCTTGGGTCACTTCGGGCAGGACCGCCGTGTAGCGCCCGGTCTTGGCCAGGTCCATGGCGGCGGTCTGCGTTTCCTCGGTAGCCTTTTCCGCTCCTGCCGGCTTGAATACGAGCTCCACCGCGTCCGGGCGGGCCCCGGAGGTGCCGGCTTCGACGGAAACGGCGGCGCCACGGATCACCCGCACGTCCCGGGTCACCACGTGGATGAAGATGTCGGCCGGCGGCAGGTGCTCCAGGGGATGTGCCACCAGTGCCAGGGTCCGCCCGGGGAAGTCCGGGAGCAAGACGGCCAGGGCCAGAACCGGCGCGGCCGCCAGCGCCAGCAGTCGTGCCTTGACCCGGAGCGGCCGGACATCCACCAGGGCCGCGGGTTCCATGCCGCTGATCTGCTCGCGGGTTTGGCGGATCAGCGCGAGGATCATGGCGGTGGAAGCGCCGGCCGGCCGGGCAGGGTCGGCGACCTGCGGGTAGAGCTGCAGCGAGTTGATGAGATTGTTGCGAAGTTCCGGCCGTTGCCTCTCGATGGCCCGGGCCGCCCAGGACAGGCTGCGGGATCTCAGGAAACGAATGAGCGTGACGCCCGCCATCGCCAGCACGGTGACGATGGAAAGCACGCTGAACGCCAACGGGGCGTAGGGAAGGAACTCCTTGACCACGTCAACGGCCACGCCCAGGGCCGCCAGCACCGCCAACGCGGTGCCGGCAAGGCACAACGCCTCCAGGCCTTCGACCCTCCGGAGCCGGTTCACGAACCGCCGCAGGAGGTCGTCAATCGGACGGTAGTCTTCTTCGTGCAATGGAGGCTCCTCGCCTAAAGCGTGCCCGTTGGTACGCTAACCCTTGAGTTTGTAAGACACATTCTAGAACTTTTTTTCGGATTGACAAGGGCGCGTGGGCCGCGCGCGGGAAAGATCTGAAACCCTTGCGCAGGCGCGAGCGTGATGTGGTCCGGGACCGATCTGGCAACCCACCGGGGCTTGTGGTACAAAGACGCACTCACCCGCATTCCCCGCAAGGACTCCGTTGAAAGGACCCGTTGAATGGACCGCGACTACACCGAACTGCCCCTCGTCTGTCACGAGGGGCACGAAGACCACGACCACGACGACGATACCCCGCTCCCCGACGAAGACCACCCCATGTGGCGGTCGGAGCGCATCTCGCTGACCTCCGTCGGCATCGACATCGGTTCGTCGACCTCTCATCTCATCTTCTCCCGCCTGGTCCTTCGCCGGCAGGGTATTTCCCTGTCGAGCCGCTTCGTGGTGGTGTCGCGGGAGATCGTCTACGAGTCGCCGATCCTGCTCACGCCCTATGTCGACAAGCTGACCATCGACACGGAAAAGCTGAACGGGTTCATCCACGACTCGTACGCGCGCGCGGGCCTTACCCGGCAGGACATCGATACCGGAGCCCTGATCGTTACCGGCGAGGCGGCCAAGAAGAAGAACGCCGAGGCCATCGCGGCGCTGTTCGCCGAGGAGGCGGGCAAGTTCGTGTGCGCCACCGCGGGTCACAACCTCGAGGCAATTCTGGCGGCCTACGGGTCGGGCGCGGTGGAGGCGTCGACCGGTGACGGCAACGTCGCTTGCATGAACGTGGACGTTGGCGGCGGTACCAGCAAGATCGCCATCACCCGCGGCGGACAGGTGGTGGATACGGCGGCGCTGGAGGTGGGCGCCCGGCTGGTGGCGCTGGACGAGAATCAGAAGATCGACCGGCTCGAGGACGCGGGAGCCCGTATCGGACGGGCCAGCGGCGTGTCGCTGGCCCTCGGCAAGATACTGGGGGAGGCCGACAAGGAACGGATGGCCGGGACGCTGAGCGGGTGCCTCCTGGAGGTGCTGGGGCGCGGGCCGCTGTCGCCGCTGACGGAGGAAATCATGCTCACGCCGGCGCTCTCCTACCAGGAACCGATACGTTCCGTCCAGTTCTCAGGCGGGGTGTCGGAATACATCTACGGTTACGAGACCGGGGACAAGGGAGACCTGGGCAACCACGTCGGACGGAAGATCCGCGACGGCGTCGTGGAGTTGGCGACCCGCGAGTCGTGGGAGTTCAAGGAACCCGAAGTGCGCATCCGCGCCACCGTCATCGGCGCCTCCCAGTACACCGTGCAGGTCAGCGGCAACACCATCTTCCTCTCCGATGACTCTGTGCTGCCGTTGCGGAACCTCCAGGTGATCACTCCGCACTTCCGGCAGACCGAGCCTCTGACCACGGAGGACGTCCGTGGCTCCATCGAGAGCGCGCTGCAGCGCTTCGACATGACCGAGGGAGACCGCGGGGCCGCGCTGGCCCTCCACTGGGAGCTGGGTCCCTCGTATCCGCTCATCAAGACGCTGGCCACCGGTGTGGTGGAGGGCATGAAAGAGCATATCCGCCAGGGACGGCGTCTCGTGCTGGTGTTCGACGCGGACATCGCGAAGTTGGTGGGAAACATCATCGACAAGGAGATCCTTCCGGGGTGCGGCGTCATCTCCATCGACGGCATCGACCTCAAGGACTTCGATTTCGTCGACATCGGCGAGGAGCTGCCGGACGCCAAGGCGGTGCCGGTGGTGATCAAGTCGCTGATCTTCCGCCACGAGGAGTGGGGCAGGGGACGCTTGCTGGCGAGCGACTGATCTGCTCACTATCGGAACCTTTCATTCTCTCCCTGAGTCGCACGGGATGGTTCGGGTCCAGCGGCCTGAAGCCGGCTATTGAAAGCCACACTCTCAGCAGATGGCGTCCGGTTCCTTCGTCGGCAAACGCGGTGCGCGAATGCAGGATCACGTGGTTGTTGAAGTACTCGATGTCGCCCGGTTCGAGTTCCAGGGAAACCGCGACCTTGTCGGCCACGGTATCGAATACCTCAAGGGCGCGGCTCTGTCTCGCCGTCAGCTCCGGGACACCTGGCAACTTCTGTGCCCGCCTGATGTGGACCGGGTAGGCGCAGGCGTTGAAGACGCCGTCTCGTAGGCCCAGGAAAGGCAGCCGGGTCCACGGGTGGCCGTGGTCCGGATGCGGGTGAGTCAGAGCCACGTGAAACGGCCGGGTGAGCACCTCCAACAAGTCGGGATGCTCGACTGCCAGGATATTATAGACGGTGGCGGCGCTGGCGAGCCGGCGGGTTCCGCCCTCGCGGGAGGGTTGCACGCACAGGAACCCGATGACGTCCTCGGGGTCGGCGTGAAAAGGAAGCGCCCCCGCAGCGCGAAAGCCTAACCGGTCGCGACTCCCCGGCTCCGCCCGCACGTGGGCCATCCTTACCCCTCCCGGCTGCTCCACCGGCTCACCCAACAAGCGGCTCAAGACCCAGAAGGCACGGGCAAGCTCGCGCTCGGTCATGTCTCCCGACGGCAGGCCGCGGAGGATTCGAAAGCCAAGGCCCGAGTTCAGCTCCCGCGCAGTTACGGCCATTTGCGAAGCCAGCAGCGGTAGGGCAGGCATCCCATGCAGTTCGTCTGGATGTTTCTCCCTTAGGGACCCGGGCAACTCCGCCAACTCGGTGTCGGTAAAGCGATGGCGCCAGGCTACCGACCGGTCGAGGTCGTGGGGCTCCCATGCGGCAGGGTCTGCGGTTTCGGGAAAGTGTCGGGTTTCGTTCGCCATGGCCAAGCACGTCACTTCTCGCGGAAAGCATCCTGCCGGTAGCCTCGAAGGGGCTGCAGGACGTATTCGATGATCCGTTGTTTGCCCAGGATGACCGAAGCCTCCGACGACATGCCGGGCAATAGTTCGATTCGACGCCCCTCGACCTCCATGAAGGTCTGATCGAGTTCGATGATGGCCTTGAACACGGGGCCGGCCGTTTCGCCGCGTTGTTGCGGGGCGGCTGGCGGTGCCGCTCCGGCCGCAAGGCCGCCGAGGACCGGAGAGCCGGCCTGGGCGCCGGCGTTCACGGCATCCTTTCCGATGTGGCTCACTGTTCCCTCGATGGCGCCGTAACGGCGGAAGTCGAAGCTCGTGACCTTCAGGGTGACTCTTTGGCCAGGCTTCACAAAACCGATGTCGGCGTTGGCAACGAAGGCTTCCACCCGGATCCCCGCGTTCCGGGGTACGATCACCATGAGACGGGCGCCCGGCTCCACCATGCCGTTTTCCGTGTGTACGGCCAGGTCCTGGACGACACCGTCGACCGGGGACAGCAGGGTATGCCGGGCGCGGTGCTCCTTCGCCTGGCGGATGTCCTCCCGCAGGACGATCATCCGTTCCCGGACGGCTGCGAGAGCCGAGCGCCGTTGCCGGTAGAACTCGGAGACCGCCCGCTCCTTTTGCGCTCCGATGGCCCTCAGAGAAGCTTTGGCCTCGGCCAGCTCCGTCCAGCGGAGCGCGACGTTTCCCTCGAGCTCCACCAGCCGCTCCTGCTCCTCGAAAAAAGCCAGCCGGGAGCCTTGGTCCCTGCGGTACAGCGTCTCCCGCATGGCGGTCCGCTCGCGCAGGATCGGCAGCAGCTTCCTGTGCTTGGCGAGAGAGGCCTTGACGGTGTGGAGTTGTGCTTGCCGTTCCGCCATCATGCCGTCCAATTCGTGAAGGTGGGCTTGGTGTGCCGCGATCTGATCAGCCAGGAGCTCTTCGTTGATCGAGACGATCTCCGGCGGAGCACCGGATGGTGGACGGAAGGGCCGAGCCTTGCGCCAGCCCAGGGCGGCCTCCAGCCGCGCGGCCTCCACGGACTTGATCTGCAGCTCGGCCGTGAGCTTGGAAATCTCGGCGTCCACCAGGGTCGTGTCGAACTCGATCAGGACATCGTCCCACTCGACGGAACTTCCTTCCTCTACCGCGATGCGCCTGATCTTGCCCTGCTCGAAGGACCGGATGACCTTGACCTGCCCGGTAGGAACGACGCGTCCCGGCGCCACCGCGGCCAGCTCCACTTCGGCGAGCGAGGCCCATGCCAGAGTGGCGATGAGAAAGACGCAGAGAGAAACGAGCAGCATGATATCTGCGTGGCGCGCCCTGTTCATTTCAGGATCCCATGGGGGGCACGCTGAACCTGTCGTCTCCTTCCCTGTCCAGGAAGGCTCCCATGAGATCGAATCGCATTCTCGCCTCCTTTGAAAATGGGGTTGCGTGAACCTGCATTGGACCCGTGAGGCGACGGGAGGGTGTGGCCTCCCGTCGCCCCTTGCTACAGTTCGACTCCGAGGGACGTACTCGGGGCAACGGACCCCGATGGCAGTGCGCCCCCTACGCTACGGCATGCCCATTGCTTCCGAGTAGTCGTTGGCGGCACGCTCCGCGTCGACCTTGTACGGAGCGCAGTTGTCACTGGCGATGAATGCGTTTGTCGCACCGGTAGCCGCTCCAATTACCGTTGCGGGGACCACGCCCGCCCCGGAAACGACGGCGACTGCGACAGCGGTGGAGGTGCCCAAGGACGGCTACGGGTCCTTCGTTGATTGAAAGTCGACGAGTTGCATATCGTTTCTCCTCCTTGGTTTGTTGGGCGCCTTTCGCCGCCCACACAGATTTAGTCGGTTGGAGGAAGAGCAAACTTTAACGGTAATTCCACCAAATGACAAACTTTTCTGGTGGTGAAACCGTTTCACGCAGGGCTGAAATGGTGAAGCTGTCGAGGGACGGCGTTAACGCGACGCCCTACTCGCTCGATTCCGCGTTCGAGGAGAGACGTGCAGGCTGCCGGAGAGCCGACGGCCGGGTTGAGGGTCCCAGACCCTGCCTGCGGGTGGTGAGTTGGACGGGCCTTAGTGCGAGTGCGGACGCTAGTGCGCGACCTGGGCCATGGCCATGGTGATGGACTCCTCGATCTCGGCGATGACGCTGCTGACCTCGCGGCCGATCAGGTCCATCATGCGGAGCTGCTCGACGCGGGGACGGACCCGCTCCATTTCCCGTTCCGAGAAGATGTCGCCGAGGATGTCACAGGCGTCCACCAGGCAGACCAGCGCGATGTCCCGCGGGTCGGGCATGTCGTCGGACAATAGCACGTCCTCCATGCGCAGCTTGACACCCCTTTCCACGCGCCCGTCGATGGTAGGATAGCGGCGGGAGTGGAACACCCAGAGGAACTTCTCGTCCTTGGCTTCGAGGATGCCGCGTTCGATGAGGCTGTCCATGGCCCGCTGGCGGATGTCGGCGGCCTGCTCCCGGGCCAGCAGCTCCACCCATGCCTTGGTGGTCATCGTCTCGCCGGAATTGGCGATCCTGTCCAGGGCTCCGTCCAGCAGCGCGTTGCCGGTGGGCGTCGCGTCGATCACCTGAAGCTTCTCGGGATCGGTGTCGATGCGGTTGGCGAAGGCCAGATCCATCAGCACGGCGCCCACCATGATGTGCTCGACGGCGCCTCCACGGATGGGCAGGAACAGGCCGTCGTCGTCCAGCATCAGCAGCAAGATTTCTTCGGTGAATGTGAGCATGGCGTCGCCTGACCTATTCCGCCGCGAGCGCGGCATCGCGGGTCTCGTGGTATTCGAGCATGTTGAGGAACCCGCTGACTTCCATGACCGACTTGCACGAAGGCTGCAGTGCGCATACCGCCAGCTTGCCGCCTTCGTTCTGGCACTTTTTCGCACTGACCAGGACCACGCGCAGCCCCGCGCTGCTGATGTACTCCATGTTCTCGCAGTCCAGCAGCAAGCGGTGGTCGCCACGCTCTATGATCTCCGAGATCCGCTTCTCGAGCTCCGGGCTGGTGAACCCGTCAACGCGCCCGTTCGGGGCCACCACGACCACCGATCCCCTTGTTTCCTCTTGAATCTCCATCCGACACCTTTTCTCTGTTGCGTGAGACGTTGTCCGAAAGACGGTAGCAACGGTTACCGTCATGCATTGGCGCTCAACTGAACGCGAACCCCCTACGAAGGCCGCCAAAGAGTATCACAGTTCCGATGCGTGGGCAACAAGCCGACCCGCTCGTCCCTGAAGCGTATGAATCAGCCGGGAGGCTGTGGAAGACGGGCGTCTCGTGGCCATGAAGGCCGTGGCGAAGAGGTTGGCGGATGGTGCGGATACGCCGGTGTCGACCCGCGAGAACATGCCGGACAGGAGGCTAGTGCGTCAACGGGGCCATGGCCATGGTGATGGACTCTTCGATGTCGGCGACGACGCTGCCTACCTCACGTCCGATGAGATCCATCATTCGGAGTTGCTTGATGCGGGGGCGGACCCGTTCCATCTCAGGTTCCGAGAATATGGCGTCCAGGATACCGCAGGCGTCCAGCAGGCCGATCATGGCAACATCCCGGGGGTCCGGAGTATCGTCGGACAGCAGTACATCCTTCAGCCGCAGCTTGGCCTCGCGTTCGACGCGTTCGTCGATGGTTGGATAGCGCCGGATAGAACGAAAGATCCGGAAACGCCCGTCTTTGGCCTCGACAATGCCGCGTTCGATGAGTGTGCTCATGGCCTGTTGGCGGATGTCAGCAGCCTGCTCCCGAGCCAGCACCTCCATCCACATCTTGGTACTCATGGTCTCCCCGGCATTGGCGATGCGTTCCAGGGTCCGGTCCAGCAGCGAGTTGCCGGTGGGTGCCGGGTCGGTCACCATCAGCTTCTCGGGGTCGGTGTCGATGCGGTTGGCGAAGGCCAAGTCCATCAGCACGGCACCAACCAGGACGTACTCCACCGCGCTGCCACGGATCGGCCGGTACACGCCGCCGTCGTCCAGCATCAACAGCATGATTTCTTCGGTGAATGTGAGCATGGCGCCTCCTGACCTGTTGTGCCGCGAGGGCGACCCCTACCCGCCCTCGGCTTTGCAGGAGATTCGTTAACGATTTTGGCGGGTTGCGAAAGAATCCCGCGCCGGCTACTTCTTCCCGGGCTCGAAGCCTCCCTGCTCGTGGTAGACGACCTTCTTGTCCTCCTC
The DNA here is from genome assembly GCA_022827045.1 of Candidatus Binatia bacterium. The sequence continues at coordinate 3,653 of JAJDTQ010000017.1, read as the reverse complement.
GAAAGCGCGCACCGATGGAATCGTTCCGCGCAGCCCCAACTCCTTCCAGCGTTCGGCCACCTGGTCGTACATCTCCCGCCTCAGCGTGGTGCGCTTGGAGAACACCGGCAGGTAGCGGTGTTCCTTGCAGGCGTTGATCAACGCCTTGGAACCGTACGGCCGCTCTTCCGGCGGGTTCTGTGTGGGGTCCAGCCAGGTGCTCCAGGTGTTCCGCAGCACGTCGATGTCTTCGATGGGATTGCAGCGGCTGCTCATGGCCCAGATCACCTGGTCCATGTCGGTGGGATCGATGTCCTCGTCCACGGCGATGATCCACTTGGTGTAGTAGGCCCCGCCGGGCACCTGGGCGGCCAGCGCCAGGCACTGGGCCGCGTGGCCGGCGTAGCGCTGTTCCACGCTGATGACGGTCATGCCGAAGCCGCCGGCCCCGGCCGGATGGGCGTAGACGCCCTGCACGCCCGGTATGCCGAGCTTGTCCAGGTCGTCCCAGATGCGCGCCGAGCGGATGACGGCAAAGAAGCCGCTCTGCTCGCAGGACGGGTAGTCCGCCATGATGGCGTTGGTGAGCACGGGGTTGGAGCGGTAGTGCACGCGTGTGATGTCCACCAGAGGGCAGCCGGCCTCGGGCCGGCCGTAGTACCCGGGGAACTCCCCGAAGGGCCCCTCGGTCTTCACCGAGTTGGGGTGGATGACCCCCTCGACCACGAGCTCGGCGTTGGCCGGCAGCAGCAGGTCGCTGGTCTGGGCCCGCACCACCGGGACCGCCTCGCCCTTGATGCCGCCGGCAAACTCGTACTCCGATACGTTCTTGGGAAAGGTCTGGGAGCCCACCAGCATGAACAGCGGATCGATTCCCCAGGCCGCCGCCACCGGCACGGACTCACCCTTCTCCCAGTACCGGGTGATGTGGAGCCGGGCGTCCTTTCCGGGAGACAGGTAGAGGCCCACCTGTTGTTTGCCCTGGAGCATCATCCGGTAGGTGCCCACGTTCAGGTATCCGGAATCCGGGTCGCGGGTGAAGACCGCGTCGGCCGTGCCGGCGTAACGGCCCCCGTCCAGCGGCCAATGCCTGGGAATGGGGAGCTGCTCGAGGTCGATGTCCGCTCCTTCGAGCGTGTTCTCGTAAACCGGAGCCTCGTTCGCCGGAACCTCGCGCGGGGGAATCCGGTCCTTCATCTTGTCCTTGAGCCGTCGAATGAGCTCCAGCGTCGGCGTTTCGGGCGGCTCCTCGATGGTCAGGGCGATGCGTTTCGAGCTGGGACCTAGGATGTTCCACAACATCCGGGCGCCGATCGGGCTGTCCTCGTACCCTTTCGGGTTGTCGAACAGGATGGCCGGGGACGGATGTTGCTTGGCCACCAGGTAGGTGATGGCGCTCATCTCCTCGTCACGGTCCACGGGCTTGTCGATCTGGATCAGCTCGTTGATCCCCTCCGCGCGGTCGAGCCACTCGCGGATATCCTGTATCGGACGGCCTGCCGCCGACGGCTCCGTCCTGTTCGCCTCAGCCATGGTTCACCTTCCTTGTCGTGTGATCTGCGTGTTTCGTAGTTAGCGGCTTCGCGGGTTGGCCCCTTTGGCCTGACCTTGGGGGGCCGGTCCTCGCGTCGCCGCGGGCGTTCCGTAGACGACTAGTGTCGTGTCCCGTAAATTCCTGCAACAATTTGCTGGTCCTTTTTGCCGTCGGCTGCGTTGCTCTTCCTCGCGTGGTGCACGCCACTGCTCGTCATCGCGCCTTGCCGACAACAAAATTCCTGCGCAACTTGTTGCAGGAATTTACGGGACACGACACTAGCGGCTACTCCTTCATATCTTCCGGCAGCAGCCCGGCGAAATAGGCGAACGCGTGATGGGCGCGCCCGCGGTTGGTGGCCCCCATGACGGCGATGTTCCGGCCCGGCATGGACGGCGCCTCGCCGATGCTGCTGGCTACCCACTGCATGTAGGCGGTACGCTCCAGGTAGACGGCGTGGCTGGTGGCCTCCTCGACACAGTCGCCCACCGTGGTCATCCCGTGACCCTGCATCAGCACGGCCATGCGGTCGGCCAGCGTGGCCGCCAGCTCGGCGCCGTCCTGTACGCTGTAGATGAGCCGGGGGCTGTGGAAGATGGGCGTCTCCGGGGCGAACGCCGAAGCCTGGTTGTAGATGGGACGGATGGGCACGCCGGCGATGGCGAAGGCCGTGGCCAGGGGCTGGTGCGTGTGCACCACCGAGTTGACGTCCGGGCGCGCCCGCAGGATGGCCGCGTGGATCATGGTTTCCCGGGGCGGGATCTTGAGATTGATCACGGCTTTCTGGTTGCCGGCCTTGGCCCAGTTGGCCTCGCTGTTCTCCATGTAGGCGTCGATGTCCACTTCCATGATGTCCTTGGCACGGATCGACCCCAAAGGCGCCAGCACCGGCTTGATCAGCAGCCGGTTGGTGCCGGGGATGCGCGCGCTCACGTGGCCGTGGTAGTCGGCAAGTCCCTGGTGGAAGAGGATGCGGGTGGCCAGGGCCACGGTCTTCTTGAGCCGACCGAGGTCGCGCGCGGTGAGCTTGGACTTCTGCGACTTGGCCATGGAGGGTCCTCCTCGATAACGCCGAACCGAGCCCCGCGCCGGGGTTCGTGTTTCACACGGACCGGACGGAAGGGCGGAACGCTTCGTCAGCGGGAATGAAAAACGGGCGGAAAGCCCGTTGAAATCGGGGTTTTCATAACATACGGGACCCGGCGAATCCAGCCGACTCCCGTAGACTCCCGGCGCGGCTTTGTGTTACAAATGCTCCGGGAGGGGTTCAAGAAAAGACGGGCCTCCTGCCTTCCGCCCGGACCAATTATTCCACAAGGTCGTTTCGGAGCTCCGGAAGTCGCTTGCCGGCAAGTGAGGGACGAAGTTCATGGACTACAAAGACACGCTCAACCTCCCCAAGACCACGTTCCCCATGCGCGGCAACCTGCCGCAGAAGGAGCCCGTGCAGGTGGAGAAGTGGGAGCGTGAAGCCGTCCACGAGAAGATGGTGGAGGCCAATCGCGGCGCGCCCAAGTTCATCCTGCACGACGGTCCGCCGTACGCCAACGAGCGCATCCACATCGGCCACGCCCTCAACAAGGTCCTCAAGGACATCATCATCAAGTACAAGAGCATGAGGGGCTATTGCACGCCCTACGTCCCCGGCTGGGACTGTCACGGACTGCCCATCGAACTGCAGGTGGAAAAGACCCTGGGGCGGGAGAAGAAGAACCTGCTCAGCAAGGTGGAGGTGCGCAAGCTGTGCCGCGCCCACGCGGAGAAGTTCATCGGCGTCCAGCGGGAAGAGTTCAAGCGGCTGGGAGTGCTGGGCCGCTGGGCGGAGCCCTACCGCACCATCGACTTCGAATACGAGGCCACCGAGGTCCGCGAGCTCGGCAAGTTCATGGCGAGCGGCTCCATGTACCGGAGCAAGAAGCCGGTCTACTGGTGTGCTTCCTGCGCTACCGCGCTGGCCGAGGCCGAGGTGGAGTACGACAACCAGCGCACTCCGTCGGTATACGTGAAGTTCCCCATCAAGGACGCCAAGGGCAAGCTGCCGGACGACGGGGACGGCGCCTTCGCCATCTGGACCACCACGCCCTGGACGCTGCCGGCGAACCAGGCCATCGCCCTGCATCCGCTGATGCGCTACCGTCGC
>JAJDTQ010000133.1 GCA_022827045.1 Candidatus Binatia bacterium | reverse complement strand
CGAGGTAGTGGCGCTCCAGCCGGTCGTACTCGCCGACGATATCCTGGTTGGGATTGACGAAGACCACCCCGGAGTTGCCGTCGACGATCAACGAATCCTCCTTGCGGACGCTTTCCAACAGCCCCTCCGCCGCCACCACGGTAGGGATCTCGAAGGACTTGGCCAGCAGGGACGCGTGGGAGGTGACACCCCCCGTGGCCAGCACGATGCCTTGAAAGCGGTCGCCTTCGATGAGGGCCAGGTCCGCGGGAGAGAGATCTTCCGCCACCAGAATGGCTCCCCCGTCCGGGACCACGAGCCGCCTGTCGTCGGAGCCGGTGAGGTTGTCCAGCAGCCTCTGCGCCACGTCACGGATGTCGGCCGTGCGTTCCTTCAGGTACCGGTCGCCGACTTCGCTGACGGTCTTCACGTGCCGGCGGAAGATGCTGCTGACGGCATAGTATGCGGTGAGGTGCTCCTGGAGGATGCGGTTTTCGATCTGGTCCTGCAACACCGGGTCGTTCAGCAACATCCGGTGCACATCGAAGATCGCCCCTGCTTCGTCGGAGATGAGGGCGATCATGCGGGACTTGATGGCCTCCACCTGCTCCACGGCCCGTTGCACCGCGGAGCGAAAGCGCTCCAGCTCGCCCTGGGGGTCGCCGGTGTGGGTCTTCTGGATCGCGCCCAGGTCCACGCGCCGTTGCAGGATGTGGGCCTTGCCGTAGGCAAAGCCGGGGCAGGCCGCTAGCCCGGTGAGACGGCTGCGGAACTTTCTCGGCGACTCGGTGGTGCGTTCCTTGCCCCGGCCCTCGAACGACCTGAGCCGTTTGAGCGCGCTCACCATCCGTTGCCGGGACTGCTTGCGTTCGCGTTCCTTGTCCTTGAGCGAGTCCACCAGCCGGGCGTGCACGATAATGGTGGAGACCTGGGCGGAGATGGCCTTGAGCAGCCGGACCTCCTCCTGCGTGAACTCCCGGGGCCGGGAGGTCTGCACCACCAGCACGCCGATGGGCGTCTTCCGGGCGTGGACGGGGACCCCGAAAAAGGAGTGGTACCGTTCCTCGCCGGTCTCGGGGAAGTACAGGAAGCGCGGATGCGACGGGGCGTCCATGACCATTACCGGCTCCCGCGTCTCCACCACCAGCCCCGCCAGCCCCTCGTCGACGTTCATGGAGACGCGTCCCACGGCCACCGGGTCCAGCCCCCGCGTGGCGCTGAGCGTCAACCTCCCGGTCTCGGCGTCGAGGAGGTAGACCGAGCACACCTCGGTCTGCATGCGTTTGGCCACGATGCCGGCGATGCTGTTCAGGCACCCTTGCAGGTCTTCGGCCTCGTCGACGAACCGGCTGATCTCCTCCAGCGTGACGAGATGGTAGGCGTCGGGGTCGGTTTGGATGTCGGGGATGTGAGCCATGCCCCCATTTTACGGCGTTCAGGAGTCGATCACAATTCGGGGACGGGGTTCCGGGCCCGATTTGACCCGTTTTGGGGCAGATGTTACGTTGCCCCGATGCCCGTTCAAAGCCCCCTCAAGACCACCGAGACGCAGACCGATTCCCTGGAAGGGCATGTTCGAGCCATCCTGGCGGCCCTCGGGGAGGACCCGGAAAGAGAAGGCCTGGAGAAGACGCCGGAGCGCGTGGCCGCGGCGTTGACCTTCCTCACCAGCGGCTATGGCGAGGACCCTGATGCGATCATCAACGGCGCCTTGTTCACCGAGGACTACCAGGAGATGATCGTCGAGAGGGACATCGACTTCTACTCCCTCTGCGAGCATCACATGCTGCCGTTCCACGGCAAGGCCCACGTGGCCTACATCCCGCGCCACAAGATCGTGGGGGTCTCCAAGCTGGCGCGTCTGGTGGATGCCTACGCGCACCGCCTGCAGGTGCAGGAGCGGCTGACCAACCAGATCGCGCAAACCATCATGGACCGCATCCATCCGCTCGGAGCCGCGGTGGTGTTGGAAGCCGAGCACATGTGCATGCGCATGCGCGGGGTGCAGAAACAGAACTCCACCATCATCACGAGCGCCCTGCTGGGAGCTTTCCGGACACAGGAAAAGACCCGCGCCGAGTTCATGACCCTTATCCGCGGTCCCCGTTTCTGACCCATGTCCATGGAGATCAAGATCAGAGAGGTCGCCCCGGCGCGGACCCAGACGGGCCTGCTGGCAGTGCCGGTCACCGACAAGGACCTCGAGGGGGGCCTGGTCAAACGCCTCGACCGGCAGCTTAAGGGCAAGCTCGCCGCGCTGGTGAAGAAGAGCGGCTTTGCCGCCAAGGGCGGCAGCTCCCTGCTGGTGGCGACCCACGGCGTCATGCCCGCGGGCCATGTGCTGCTGGCGGGCCTGGGGAAGCAGGATGAGGCGGACGTGCCGCACGCCTGGCGCGTGGCCGGCGCCGTCGCCGCGAGGGAGGCCGGGCGGATCTGGGTCGACGAAGCGGTGTTCATGCTCCCCCCGGACCGGCAGACCGGCGCGGTCGTGGAAGCGGTGGCCGAGGGCGCCCTTCTGGGCGCCTATCGTTTCAACAAGTACCGCTCCAACGGGCGTCAAGGGGGCATGCTGCGGACGCTGATCGTGGGACGGAACGCATCCGGAGGGAGCGCCGCGTTGACGCGGGCGGCGCGGCAGGCGAGGGTTGCGGCGTCGGCCATCGGCTTGGCCCGTGACCTGGTGAACGAGCCGGCCTCCACGGCCACCGCCAGTTATCTGGCGGATCAGGCCATGGCGCATTGCGTGGGCGAGGGTCTCAAGGTGGAGGTGTGGGGCAAGCGGAAGATCCAGCAGATGAAGCTGGCGGGTCTTCTGGCGGTCAACCAGGGCAGCCGGGAGGAGCCGCGTTTCCTCCACATGCGCTACAAGCCGAAGACCAAGCCGCGGCGGAAGGTGGCCCTCATCGGCAAGGGGGTCACTTTCGATTCCGGCGGCCTTTCCCTCAAGCCGCCGCGTTCCATGGAGACCATGAAGCTGGACATGGCCGGGGGCGCCGCGGTCATCGCGGTGATGAGCGCGCTCCCGAAGCTCGCGCCGGATGTGGAGGTGCTGGGACTCGTGCCGGCCACGGACAACCTCCCGGACGGCGGCGCCCAGAAGCCGGGCGATGTCATCCGCTATCTCAACGGCAAGACCGTCGAGGTCATGAACACGGACGCCGAGGGCCGCCTCATCCTCGCCGATGCCCTCCTCCTGGCGGCTCGGGAGAAGCCCGACTGCATGATCAACCTGGCCACCCTCACGGGGGCCTGCATCGTGGCCCTGGGCAACGATCTGGCGGGGCTTTTCTGCAATGACGGAGACCTCGCCGAGACGCTGACGGCCTGTGGGCGGGATGCCGGCGAGAGTCTTTGGCGGTTGCCTCTCGCGGCCGAGTACCGGGAGGATATCAAGAGCCAGGTGGCGGACATCAAGAACGTCGGCGGCGGCTCGGCCGGGGCCATCACGGCGGCGCTGTTCCTGCAGGAGTTCGTCGGCGACGTTCCCTGGGCACACCTGGACATCGCGGGCCCGGCGTTCGCCAGCAAGGACCGCGTCACGTGCCCGAAGGGGGGAACGGGCTTCGGCGTCCGCACCCTGCTGAACTTCCTCTCCGACACCGGAGACTAACGGATAAGGGAGACACGTACCCATGGCCATATCCCACGTCGGGGACAACGAGTTCGAAACGGAAGTGATCCACGCGCCCGTCCCGGTGCTGGTGGATTTCTGGGCCCCCTGGTGCGGTCCCTGCAAGTCCATTGCGCCGGTGCTGGAAGAGCTGGCCCAGGAGTATGACGGCAGGCTCAAGGTGGTGAAGATCAACGTCGATGAGAATCCCGAGACGCCCACCCGCTACGGCGTCCGCGGCATCCCGAACCTGATGATCTTCAAGGAAGGCGGCTTGGCGGGCCAAGTCGTGGGCGCGGCTCCCAAGGCCAGGCTGGTGAGCGAGATCGACAAGGCGCTCGGCTGACGAGCGGCCCGTCAGCGCGTGTAGCGCCTCATGCTCACGCTGATGAGCACCCCCATGGCCACCAGGGTGGTCACGAGCGACGATCCGCCGTAGCTGATGAGCGGCAGCGGAATCCCCACCACGGGCAGGAGCCCTGTCACCATGCCGATGTTGATGGTGAACTGCCAGAAGAGGATCGCCGTCATTCCCGTGGCCAACAGCACTCCGAAACGATCCTGAGCCCGTCGGACCACCCGGACCGCGAGCAGGATCAGCAGCGCGTAGGCCGCCAGCAACGCCACGCAGCCCGAGAACCCCCACTCCTCGGCGAACACCGCAAAGACGAAGTCCGTGTGCTGCTCCGGGAGGAACTCGAGCCGGTTCTGGCTGCCCTGCAGGTACCCCTTGCCCCAGAGACGGCCGGAGCCGATGGCGATCTTGGACTGGACCACGTGGTAGCCGGCGCCGAGGGGGTCGGATTCCGGGTTCATAAAGGTCCAAATGCGGGTCTTCTGATACGGTTTCAGGAACTGCCAGCCGACCGGAAGAGCGGCGATGGCCGCGAGGGTGAGGTACAGCAGCGACCGCACCCGCAGGCCGGACATGACCACCACGGCCATGGCGATGAGGAAGATCACCGCCGCCGTGCCCAGGTCGGGTTGCAGCAGCACCAGCGCCACCACCGGCGCGCTCAGCAGGAGAGGCACACCGAGGTCCATCAGGGAATACCCCGGCTCGTAGTAGCACAGGGTCTTGGCCAGCACGAGCACGAGCGTGAGCTTGGCCAGCTCCGAGGGTTGGAGGGCGAAAAATCTCAGGTCGAGCCATCGCTGGGAGCCGCCGCTGGTGATGCCGATGACCAGCACCAGAGCCAGCAGGATGACCACCGCCACGTAGATCGGGTAGGCCCAGTGGGCCAGGCGCTGGTAGTCCACGGAAAACGTCGCCACCATCAGCACCACGCCGATGACGAGCCAGTAGGACTGCCGGGTGGCCAGGTAGCGCGAGCATTCTTCGTTCACGCTGCAGGTGGCGCTGTAGATGGTCATGATGCCCAGCACGGCCAGGCCCACGGCAAGGGTGCACAGGGGCCAGTCGAAGCTGGTGACGAGGCGGCGATCAATTTGCATGGCCGGCCTGCGGCGGTTCCTTGTCGGTCATGACCGCGAGTCGCCGGGGGGTCGGCTCGTCGTCTTCCGCTTCGTCTTCGTCGAGGGCGAGGTAGGCTTCGATCACGCGCTTGGCGATGGGCGCGGCGGTGGCGCCGCCGTGCCCTCCGTGCTCCACCAGCACGGTCAGCGCGATCTCAGGTCGTTTGGCGGGAGCGTAGGCGACGAACCACGCGTGGTCCCGTACCTCGTACGGCAGGTCCTCGCTCTTGACGGCTTCTCCGCGCATCTCCGCCACCTGGGCGGTGCCGGTCTTGCCGGCGATCGAGACGAGATCCGAGCGTGCTCTCCTGGCGGTGCCCCGCCTGCCGTGGACCACGTCGAACAGCGCCCGCCGCACGATGTCCCAGTTCTCCTTCTTGAGGCTCACGGTGCCGGTCCGGACCGGGCCGTACTCCTCCATCACCTCGCCGTCGGGCGACAGCACCCGCTTGACGAACCAGGGCCGGTACACGGTCCCGCCGTTGGCCACCGTGGCCGTCATGCTGGTCATCTGCAGCGGGGTCACCGAGAGGAAGCCTTGCCCGATGGCCACCAGCGGGGTCTCTCCGGGATACCAGGGGGTTCCGAAGCGCCGTCTCTTCCACGCCCTGTCGGGGACCAGCCCGGGGCCTTCGCCGTCGAGGGCCATGCCGGTGGGCGCGCCGAAGCCGAAACGGCGCGCGTACCGGGCGATCTTGTCGACGCCGAGGCGCTGGGAGATCTGGTAGAAGTAGACGTCGCATGATTGCACCAGGGCCTGGTGCATGGCGATGTGACCGTGTCCGTTCTTCTTCCAATCCCGGAGGGTGCGGTTGCCCACCTTGTAGGAGCCGCCGCACCAAAGGGTCTGGTCCGGGGAGATCACGCCTTCCTGCAATGCGGCCAACGCGGTGACGATCTTGAAGGTCGAGCCCGGGGGAAACTGCCCCTGCAGCGCCCGGTTGTGCAGCGGAGTCTCGGTGTCGTCGCTCAGTTGGCGCCATTCCCTGGCGGTGAGGCCGCGGGCGAACGAGTTGGGATCGAACGACGGGGTGCTCACGAGCGCAAGGACGGCGCCGGAGTTCACCTCCATGACGACGATGGCGCCTTCCTTGCCCTTCAACGCGTCGTACACCACCTGCTGGAGATCCATATCGAGGGTCAGCACGACGTTGTGGCCCGGGGTGGCCTTGTGACGGTCGATGACGCGGACCCTGCGGCCGCTGGCGTCGACTTCCACCTTCTCGCCGCCGCTGCGGCCGGCCAGATGTTCCTCCCAGCTCTTCTCCAGCCCGGCCTGCCCGATGGCGTCCCCGCGCCGGTATCCGCGCCTGCGGAGCCGCTGCAACTGGTCGGCGTTGACCTCGCCCAGGTAACCGAGCACGTGGGCTGTCACCTCGTCGGTCAAGTAGCTGCGCCGGGCCCTGACGCTGACCTGGACTCCGGGCAAGTCGAGTTGATGCGTCTCGACGGCTACCACCGACGGCCAGTCCACGTCGCGGACGAGCGTGACGCCTTTCCCGTTGGTGCTGCGTTGCACGGCTTCGAGGAACCGTTCCCCGTCGCCATCGACCATCTCGGCCAGACGTTGCAGGGTGTTTTCCCGCTCGCCCGCCTCGCCGGTCACGTACTGGAGGTCGAAGGACGGCCGGCTGTTGATCAGCAGGCGGTTCTTGCGGTCGAACACCATGCCGCGGACGGCGGGAATGCGCTGCAGGCGGATGCGGTTGTGCTCCGACATGACGGTGTAGCGGTTGCCCTGCAGGATCTGCAGCACCCATAGGCGGTACGTCAGGAAGCCTACGACCACCAGGACGAAGAGCGCGAAGAGGCGGATTCGCCGTCGAAACTCCGGCAGGGTCCGGGAATTCGGTCTACGAGGAGGAAGCATTGACGTACGAGGTTGATTTCCGCGGGGTTTCCATGCGCGTCTGGATCGAGCGAAGCATGATGAACAGCAGCGGGGCGATGGCCGCGGAGAACAGGGCTTCCCGCATGATGGCGTCGGCGATGACCACCCATTCGCCGGAAGGCAGCTCGAACAGCGGGGAGATGAAGATCAGCGCGCCGACCTTCAGCCACACTGCGGCGAACACGGCGAGGGCGCTCATCAGATGGCCTCTGGCCCACACGTAGCGGAACACCAGATAGACGACGAGGAACACCGCGGAGAAGGCCACGGCGTTGACGCCGGGTTGAGGGCTCGACAGGATGTCGATGGCGTATCCCAACAGGAACGTCGCCCATACGACTTCCACCCGGGGCCGGTTGAGCGCCCAGTAGACACAGAGGATCAGGGCCAGGTCGGGGATGATGGGGGTCCAGCTTGCGAGATGCAGGACGGTGGCCTGGAGGACGACGAAGATCAGGCCGATGCCGAAGAAGACCAGCGACACATTCATGGTGTAGCGGACGGTGCGGGCTCGCGTTTGTCGTTTGTCGCGGACGAGAATGCGGGTCTGGGCTTGTCGGAAATGAAAAGCACCTCTTCCATCACCAGCGGGTCCACGGCCAGTGACACGCGGACGCGCTGGAAGAGCCCCGGCGCCTCGTCCTCGATGCCGACGATGGTCCCCACCAGGAGCCCCTTGGGAAAGGTCCCGTCCAAACCGGAGGTGATCAGCCGGTCGCCGGGGCGGACATCCTCGTTGCGGCCCATGTACTTGACGATGGGTTCTCCGTCCACCGACCCGGAGACGATCCCGCGCACCCGGGTCCGCTGGGTGATGATGTCGAGGCCGCTCTTGTGGTCCGTCAACAACAGGACCTTGGCGGTATTCTCGTCCATCGATACCACCTTGCCCACCACGCCCCTCGGCGTGATGACCGCCATCCCTTGATGGATGCCCGCGTCCGAGCCCTTGTCCACGGTAATGGTACGGAACCAACTGCTCGCGCTGTTGCTGATCACCGTCGCCGCTACCGATTCCCTCAAGATTCGAGTCCTGATCTCCAGCAGCTCCATCAGGCGGTCGTTGGCGAGCTTCGCCTCGAAGAGCCGGTTGCGTTCGGCCTCGAGCGCGGCGATCTGTGCCTTCAGGGTCGCGTTCTCGTTCCAGAGGTCCTTGAAGGCGACGTAGTTGAGCTGCAGGTTGCGCATGGTCGCGCCGATGGCGTGGAGCGCCTTCTGAAGCGGCTTCACGGTGTGGGAGAGCAGGCGGGTGACGGTATCCGGTTGATTCGGGTTGGTGGACGAGACGGTGACCACGTAGAAGGCCAGGGCCAGCGCCAACAGGCTGTTGATCGGAACCCGATACCGGCGCAGCATGGACATGGCCACGAAACCGGCCTTGTTTGCGCGGGGGTCCGGCTGGCGGGATCTGGATTGCTGCTGCGATGCCCGTTGCGAGTCCGCAGTTCTCCCTGTCCTGGCTGCGGCCACGTGGTTGTCGTATCCTTTCAGTTGATGGTCACGTCCTTGAGCAGGTCGATCTCGTCCAGCGCCTTGCCGGCGCCCAGAACGACCGATGTCAAGGGGTCGGTGGCAAGCGTAACCGGCAGTCCGGTTTCCTCGCTGATCAGTGAGTCCAGGTTCCTGAGCAATGAACCCCCGCCCGCGAGCACGATGCCGCGGTCGACGATGTCCGACGCCAACTCCGGAGGGGTACGTTCCAGCGAGACGCGCACCGCGTCCATGATCTGGTTGATGGGCTCCAGCAGACAGTCGCGGATCTCCTCGTCGGAGATCAGCACGGTCTTGGGCACCCCCGCCACCAGGTCCCGGCCCTTGATCTCCATGGTGCGGATCTCGTCGCCGGGATAAGCCGACCCGATGGTGATCTTGATCAACTCCGCGGTCCGCTCCCCGATCATCAGGTTGTGGCGTCGCTTGATGAACTGGACGATGGCTTCGTCCTGCTTGTCACCGCCCACGCGGATGGATTTCGAGTAGACGATGCCCGCCAGGGAGATCACCGCGACCTCGGTGGTGCCGCCGCCGATGTCCACGATCATGTTGCCGGTGGGCTCGGTGATGGGTAGTCCGGAGCCGATCGCCGCGGCCATCGGCTGCTCGATCAGGTAGACCTCGCGGGCTCCCGCCGATTCCGCGGATTCGCGCACCGCCCGCTTCTCGACCTCGGTAATGCCGAAAGGCACGCCGACGATGACCCGGGGCCGCACCAGCGAGCGCCGGTGGTGAACCTGCTTGATGAAGTATTCGAGCATCGCCTCGGTGGTCTCGAAGTCGGCGATGACGCCGTCCCTCAAGGGACGAATCGCGACGATGCTGCCCGGGGTGCGTCCCAACATCTTCTTGGCCGCGGCGCCGACGGAGAGGATCCGCTTCTCTCCCCGTCCGTTCTTCTGTACCGCCACCACCGAGGGCTCGTTGCAGACCACGCCTTCGTTCTTGATGTAGATCAGCGTGTTCGCCGTGCCCAGATCAATGGCCAGATCGTTGGAAACCAAGCCATAGACCTTGTCGAGAAACCTCATGCGACCTCTCTCATGCCGAGAATGTAAGGAAAAACCAGCTTAACGATACCAAAACTCCGTTTGCGGCACAACAAACGGCAAGGGGAAAGCGGGTTTCCGGCCCGGACCCCGCATCCCCTTCACATCACGGCGGCGGCTACCTATAATGACCCGGGTTTCATAAACGAGGAGCTTCCCGAAATGCTTGACGTGATACGGAAAAGAAAACGGTCGTGGCTGGTGCTGTTGCTGCTGGGCGTCGGCGTGCTGGCATTCGTCATGGTCGGCGTGGGCCCCCAGGGCGGCCAGAACCAGGTGATCACCATCGCCGAGGTGAACGGCGACCCCATCACCTACAGCGAAGTCGAGACGCACTACTACCGCATGCTTCAAACCTATCAGCAAATGGCCGGCGGCCGGCTCTCTCCGGCCGCCATCGAGGCGCTCAACCTCAGGAGCCAGTTGCTGGACGAGCTCATCCATCAACGGCTCTTGTTGCAGACGGCGCGAAAGCTGGGGTTTCAGGTCACCGATGAGGAGCTGGTGGACGGGATCGCCCGCAACCCCGCCTTTCAGGTGTTGGGGCGGTTCGACCGGAACGTTTACGAGCAGATACTGATGCGACAGGGCATGACGCCCGGAGAGTTCGAAACCCAGCAGCGCGAATCGCTGGTGATCCAGAAGCTCCAGGACCTGATCCAGCATTCGATTCCGGTCACGGCCGCGGAGATCGAACAGCGCTACCGGCTGGACAACGAGGAGATCGCGCTGGATTTCGTCCGGCTGAAGACCGACGATTTCCTGGACGGCATCGAGGTCAAGGACAAGGAGATCAAGGACTTCTACGACAAGAACGCGTCGGTGCTGCGAGAGCCGCTCAAGGTGAAGACCCGGTACATCACCTATGGCGTGGACGATTTCGCCGCCGACCTCCAGTTTTCCGACGGGGACATTCACGCCTACTACGACGTCTACCGCGACCGCCGTTTCCGGCGCCGGGAGGCGGTGAAGTTCAGCCAGATATTCATCCCGGCGGCGCCGGAAAACGCCTCGCCGGAGGAGAAGGCGGCGCCGCGAGGACAACTGGAGGAGATCCTGAAGGATCTGCGGGCGGGCGCCGATTTCGCCGAGCTTGCGAAGAAACACTCGAAGGGCGAAAGCGCGGCCCGGGGCGGGGACATGGGCTTCGTCGGCCGTGGCCAGTTGGTGGAGGCGCTGGATGCGGCGCTGTTCGCGCTCGAGGAGAACGAGGTCAGCGAGATCCTCGAAAGCCGTGTCGGGTTCCACCTGCTGAAGGCGGTGGAGAAGCAGCAGGACGAGGTCATGCCGCTCGAGGAGGTGCGGGAGGACATTGTCAAGGCGCTCAAGCGTGAACGCGGCGGCGCCAGGGCGGCACGGGCGGCGGAGGACGACCGCGAGCGGGGGCTCGACGGCACGCCGCTGACGGAGGCGGCCTCGCAACGAGGTATCGAGCCGTCGGTGACGCGGGCCTTCAGCGCGGGGGAGACTCTCGACGAGATCGGCGACGTGGAGGATTTTTACCGGGCGGCCCTTTCCCTGAGGGCGGGCCAGGTGGGGCCGATCATCACCACCCCGGACGCGCTGTATCTGTTGGAGGGGGTCGAGAGGATCGAGCCCGCGGTGCCGCCGCTGGACCAGGTCCGGGAACGCATCCGCGAGACCCTCGCCCGGAGGAAGGCCGGAGAGCTGGCCGGTGAGAAGGCGGAGGCCCTTCTGGCGGCGCTCAAGGAATCGCCGGATCTCCGGAAGGTGGCGGCGGACCACGGCCTCACCGTGGAGGACACCGGCCTTTTCCCGCGCAGCCAGGTGGAGATCCCCGAGATCGGAATCCTTCCGCTGCCTCTTGGAGGCCTCACGTTGTCCGCGCAAAAGCCCGTGGCGGAAGCGGCCTACGTCCAGGGCGACTCGGTGTATGTCATGGTGCTCCGGAGGACGGTCGAGGCGGACCCCGCCGGGCTGGCCGATGAAAGGGAAGCCCTGACGCAGCGGATACGGAGTGAGAAACGGCAACGGGCCCTGCGGCGGTTGATCGAGAGCCTGAAGGCTAATGCCGCCATCGAGATCCATCCGGAGTTCTCCTGACACGCCGTCCGCGGCCATGCAGATCTTCCTCCTACGACACGGTGAGACCCGCTGGAACCGTGAGGGTCGGTGCCAGGGCAGCTCGGACATCGAGCTCAACGAAACCGGCCAGCGGCAGGCAGGCGAAGTCGCCGCCCACCTGAGCCGCCGCCGCATCGATGCGGTCTACTCCAGCGATCTGAGCAGGGCCCGGCAGACCGCCGAGATCGTCGGCGGGCCGCACGACGTGGCCGTGACCATCGAGCCCGGCCTGCGCGAGCTCGACCACGGCGAGATGGAAGGGCTCACGTACGTCGAGGTGCGGGAGAGGTTCGCGGAACTGATCGAGCGATGGCGCTCGGAGCCCGTGGCCGTGCTGCTGCCGGGCGGAGAGCGGCTGATCGACGTGGACCGCAGGGTCTGGGCGGCGCTCAACCGCATCGTGGAGGACCACGACGACGAGGACGCCATCCTGGTGGTCAGCCACAGTTTCCCCATTCAGTCGGTATTGTGCCGGATCAGCGGGACGTCGCTGAACCAGTACCGCACGTTTCACCTGAACCCGTGTGACCTGAGCCACGTGAGCTTTACGCGGTCGAACGGCTGGGAGATCCGGGAGGTCGTGACCCACCCCTCGCAGATCGGCGGGTCGGCGCGAGAAAGGAGAGCCCCATGAGAATCGTTCACACCATGATACGTGTCAATCACCTGGATGAGAGCCTCAAGTTCTACTGCGACGGATTGGGGATGAAGGTCCTGAAACAGAAGGACTACGAGTCCGGCCGCTTCACCAATACCTTCGTGGGTTACGGTTCCGAGGAGGACAACGCGGTCATCGAGCTCACCTACAACTGGGACACCCACGAGTACGACCTGGGCGACGGCTTCGGCCACATCGCCATCGGAGTCCCCGACGTGTACGCCACCTGCGACGACCTCCGGAAGAAGGGGGTCAAGATCACGCGGGACGCGGGTCCCATGAAGCACGGCGGCGGCGTCATCGCCTTCATCGAAGACCCCAACGGCTACAAGATCGAGCTCACCACGCGGAAGGAGTAGGGCGCGCGCCGGGGGGGACCATGAAGTTCGGGGTATGCCTCACCCACTACGGCCGGAAGGTCGAGAGCGCCGAGCTGCTCGAGGCGGTGGGGGAAATCGAGCGGCTGGGATTCGATTCCATCTGGGTCACGGACCATGTCGTCATCCCGGAAGGTGTCCGCGAAGCGCAGTTGATCTACCGCGAGCACATGCTGGAGGCCTTTACGGTGTTCAGCTACCTGGCCGCGGTCTCCCGGCGCGCGCAGCTCGGCAGCAGCATCATCGTGCTGGCCTACCGCAATCCCATCGTCATGGCCAAGATGCTGGCGAGCATCGACGTGCTCTCCGGCGGGAGGGTCATCTTCGGGGCCGCCGCCGGGTACATGGAGGGGGAGTTCAACGCCCTCGGCGTGCCCTTCGCGGAGCGCGGCGACGTGAGCGACGAGTACCTGCGCGTCATACGCGAGACATGGACGCACGACCAGACCAGCTTCAGCGGCAGGTACTTCAACTTCGACAAGGTCTACACGTCGCCGCGGCCGGTGCAGCAACCGGGACCCCCCATCTGGATCGGCGGCAGGAGCAAACGGGCCATGCGGCGCGCGGTGGAGCTGGGGGACGGCTGGCATCCCATCGGGCTCACCGCTCAGGAGATGAAAGAGGGAAGGGCCTACATGGCCGGACTGTGCGAGCGGCGGCAGATCGCCCGGGTGCCGGCCATGTCGTTGCGCGCCAATCTCCTCATCGACCGCATCTCCGAGCCGGTCGGTCCCTATGCGGGCCGGGCGGGCAACACGCCGTTCAAGGGGGACCCGTCACTCATCCGGGATCGCGTGGCCGAGTTCGAGGAAGCCGGGGTCGAGCACATCGTGTTGGACATGGCGACCCTGTCGCATTCGAGCTTCCTGCGGACCATCGAGGTCTTCGCGTCCGAGGTTTTGTAGGGCTAGAGCCCCAGCATCTCGCGCGAAGTCCGCTCGGTCCAGGAACGGACCTCCGCCGCGTTCTCCTGCTCGTCCACCACCGCCAACGCCCTCTTGAGAGGGCCCAATCCGCCGCAGTAGTCCGAACCGAAGACCACGCCGCCGGACCCCATCACGTCGGTGAGGAAGGGCAGGGCCTTGGGCCTGACGCTGGCCGTGTCGATGAGGAAGTGTTCGAGGAAAATGTCGGAGTAGCGCTTGT
>JAJDTQ010000032.1 GCA_022827045.1 Candidatus Binatia bacterium | reverse complement strand
CTACAAGGTGTACCGCGGCATGGGCTCCATCGGCGCCATGCGGGAGGGCAGCAAGGACCGCTACGCCCAGGACGACATCGAAGAGGACGTGAAGCTGGTGCCGGAGGGGGTCGAGGGCCAGGTGCCCTACCGCGGCACGCTGGCGGCCAACGTCTATCAGCTCATCGGCGGGGTCCGCGCCGGCATGGGCTACGTCGGCTGCACCAGCATCGAGGAGCTGCAGACCAAGGCCCGGTTCATGCAGGTGACCGCCGCGGGCCTCACCGAAGGACACGTCCACGACGTCTTCATCACCAACGAAGCGCCCAACTATCGCAGAGAATGATCGTCATTCTGGACTTCGGATCGCAGTACACCCAGCTCATCGCGCGCCGTGTACGCGAGGCGCGCGTCTACTGCGAGATACACCCATTCGATACCCCCGTGGAACGGCTGGCGCGGCTCGAGCCCGCCGGGGTCATCCTGTCCGGCGGGCCGGCCAGCGTCTACCATAGCGACGCGCCCACGGTGGGGCCGGAGCTGTTCCGGCTGCCCGTGCCCTTCCTGGGCATCTGCTACGGCATGGGCATCATCAACCAGGCCATGGGGGGCGGCGTGGCCGAAGCCGTCGAACGCGAGTACGGTCTCGCGGACCTCGCCATCGACGACGCCTCGGACCTGTTCGCGGGCCTGGAGCCGGCAGGCGTCGAGAGCGTGTGGATGAGCCACGGCGACCGCATGACGTCCCTGCCCGACGACTGGTCGGTGATCGCCCATACCGGCAACTCTCCCATCGCCGCCTTTGCCGACGGACGGCGCCGCTTCTACGGCGTCCAGTTTCATCCCGAAGTCGTCCACACACAGAACGGGCGGCCGATCCTGGAGAACTTCCTGTTCCGCATCTGCCGGTGCGCGGCCGACTGGGACATGGAGCACTTCGCCACGGCCGCGGTGGAGAAGATCCGCCGGCAGGTGGGCGACGCGCGCGTGCTATGCGGGCTGAGCGGCGGCGTCGACTCGTCGGTGGCCGCCACCCTCGTGCACCGCGCCATCGGCGACCGTCTCGTGTGCGTCTTTGTCAACAACGGGCTGCTGCGGCAGGGGGAGGCGGAAGCGGTGTCCCAGGTCATGGGGCAACGTTTCGGGGAAGGCTTCCGCTACGTGGACGCGTCCCGGCGGTTCCTGGACGTCCTGGAAGGGGTGGAGGACCCGGAGGAGAAGCGCAAGCGCATCGGCAACCTCTTCATCCGCGTATTCGAGGACGAGACCCGCAAGCTCGGCGACTTCCCGTTCCTGTGCCAGGGGACCCTCTATCCCGACGTCATCGAATCGGTGCCCCATGCCGGCCCGTCGGCGCTCATCAAGAGCCATCACAACGTCGGCGGGCTCCCCAAGAGCATGAAGTTCGAGTTGGTGGAGCCCTTGCGGGAGCTCTTCAAGGACGAGGTCCGCGAACTCGGCCGGGAGCTGGGCCTGCCGGACCGGTGGATCCACCGCCAGCCGTTTCCCGGGCCCGGGCTGGCCATCCGCATCCTCGGCGATGTCACCGAGGAGCGCCTTCGGATCCTGCGGGCGGCGGACGCCATCGTGGTGGAGGAGGTCCGCAACGCCGGACTGTACGAACGGATTTGGCAGTCCTTCGCCGTCCTCCTGCCCATCCGCACCGTGGGCGTCATGGGCGACGAGCGGACCTACGAGAACGTCGCGGCCGTAAGGGCCGTGGAGAGCCAGGACGGCATGACCGCCGACTGGGTCCCGCTCCCTGCCGAGCTCCTCGGCCGCATCTCCAATCGCGTCATCAACGAGGTGCGCGGCATCAACCGGGTGGTCTACGACGTATCGTCCAAGCCGCCGGCCACCATCGAATGGGAATGAAGGCACTGCCGCGACGGTTGGAAACAGGATAAACGGCGCGACTCGCCGGTCCGCCGAGGACACAGTCTCATGAGCGTCCACAGCTTCGTACACCTTCACTGCCACACCCAATACAGCCTGCTCGACGGGGCCAACAAGATCGATCCGCTCATCGAGCGGGCCAAGAGCCTGGGACAGCCGGCCATCGCCATGACCGACCACGGCAACATGTTCGGGGCGGTGGAGTTCTACCGCAAGGCGGTGGAGGTCGGGATCAAGCCGATCCTCGGCTGCGAGGTCTACGTGGCTCCGGGCAGCCGCTACGAGCGCCAGGGGATCGACCGCGGCAACAGGGAACACAACCACCACCTGATCCTGCTGGCCATGAACGAAGAGGGCTACCGCAACCTCTGCAGGCTGGTCACGCACGGCTTCACCGAGGGATTCTACTACAAGCCGCGGGTCGACAAGGAGCTCCTCCGCGAGTTCAACCCGGGCATCATCGCCCTGAGCGGTTGCCTGAGCGGCGAGATGGCCAAAGCCCTCACCATGGGGTCCATGGACCAGGCCAGGAAGGTGGCGGAGGACTACCGGGCCATTTTCGACGGTCGTTACTATCTCGAGGCCCAGGACAACAAGCTGCCGCTGCAGGAAAAGGTCAATGCCGGCATCATCGAGCTCGGCAAGGAGCTGTCCCTTCCCATCGTCGCCACCAACGACTGCCACTACCTCAACCCCGAGGATGCCCATGCCCACGACATCCTGCTGTGCATCCAGACCGGCAAGGGGCACAACGACCCCGACCGGATGAAGATGGACACAGAGGAGCTCTTCGTCAAGTCCACCGAACAGATGCTGGAGGGGTTCGCGCACATACCGGAAGCGGTGGACCAGAGCGTGGCCATCGCCGACCGCTGCGAGGTGGTACTCGAGTTCGGCAAGTATCATTTCCCGCACTACGAGGCGCCCGACTCCCAGAGCCTTGACGACTACCTGGACGCTTGCGCCCGCCAAGGGCTCGATCACCGCCTCAAGGACGCCGGCGAGGTCGACCGCGACGCCTACCGGGCAAGGCTCGACTATGAACTGGACGTCATCAAGAGCATGCAGTTCCCCGGTTACTTCCTCATCGTCGCGGACTTCATCAACTACGCCAAGGACAAGGGCATCCCCGTGGGTCCGGGGCGCGGCTCCGCGGCCGGCAGCCTGGTGGCCTACGCCCTGCGCATCACCGACCTCGACCCGATCCACCACAACCTGCTGTTCGAGCGTTTCCTGAACCCGGAACGGCGCTCCATGCCGGACATCGACGTGGACTTCTGCATCCGCGGCCGCGACGAGGTGATCCAGTACGTCAAGGAAAAGTACGGCGCCGACAAGGTCGCCCAGATCACCACCTTCGGGACCCTCAAGGCCAAGGCCGTCATCCGTGACGTGGGCCGCGCCGTGGGACTGTCCTTCGCCGAGACTGACGCCATCGCCAAGCTCGTGCCCGCCTCCAGGCAAGGCTTCGACTGCCCGCTCAGCGAGGCCCTCAAGCAGGAACCGCGGCTGAACCAACTGGCGGATGAAGACCCGCGCGTGGCCAACCTAATCAGCCACGCGCTCCGCCTCGAGGGCCTCACCCGGCACTCGTCGACCCACGCCGCCGGGGTGGTGATCTCCCACATGCCGCTGATGGACACCCTGCCCCTCTACGTGGACCGGGACGGCGGCATCGTCACCCAGTACGACATGTCGAGCGTGGAGAAGATCGGGCTCATCAAGTTCGACTTCCTGGGGCTCAAGACCCTGACCCTGATCCACGATTGCCTGGACCTGATCCGCGAGAGCCGCGGCGCGGCGCTGGATCTCAAGACCGTGGGCCTGGACGACCAGGAGGCCTACGGCCTTGTGGGCAGCGGCAACACCACCGGGATCTTCCAGCTGGAAAGCACGGGCATCCGGGAGATGAGCGTGCGCATCAAGCCCAACTGCTTCGAGGACCTGGTGGCCATCCTCGCCCTCTACCGCCCGGGACCGCTCGATAGCGGCATGGCGGAAGAGTACATCAAGCGCAAAAGCGGCCAGGAGAAGACTTCGTATCTGCACCCGGCGCTGCGCCCCATCCTGAAGGACACCTACGGCGTCATCGTGTACCAGGAACAGGTCATGCAGATCGCCCAGACCATGGCCAACTACAGCCTCGGGGATGCCGACATCCTGCGCCGCGCCATGGGCAAGAAGGACCCCGAAGAGATGGCCAGCCAGCGGCAACGATTCGTCGAGGGGGCGCGCGCCAACGACATAAAGGAGGAGCGCGCGACGGCGATCTTCGACCAGATGGAGACCTTCGCGCGCTACGGCTTCAACAAGTCCCATTCCGCCGCCTATGCCCTAGTCTCCTACCACACCGCCTACCTCAAGGCGCACTACCCGGTGGAGTTCATGGCGGCCTTGATGAGCTCGGAAATGGGCGACACCGAAAAGGTCATCAAGAACCTCGCCGAGTGCCGCGAGCAGGGCATCGAGGTGCTGCCCCCGGACGTCAACGAGGGCGGCGCCCAATTCACGGTGGTGGGGGAGCGGGTCCGCTTCGGCCTTTCGGCGGTGAAGAACGTCGGCAGCAAGGCGGTCGAGGCCATCAAGGAAGACCGCGACCGCACCGGCCCGTTCGAGTCGCTCTTCGATTTCTGCCGGCGCGTGGACCTCAAGGTGGTCAACCGGCGGGTGGTGGAAAGCCTCGTCAAGTGCGGCGCCTTCGATTCCACCGGCGTGTACCGTGCCCGCCTGATGGCGGCGCTGGACGACGCGCTGAAGGCAGGCCAGTCGACCCAGCGGGACCGGGACAGCTCCCAGTTCGGCATGTTCGACCTGCTGGAAGTGCCGCCCAGCGACTCCATGGACCCCTACGAGTCCGTGGATGAGTGGAGCGGCGGCCAGCTCCTGGCCTTCGAAAAGGAAACCCTCGGCTTCTACATCACCGGCCATCCGCTGGACCGGTTCGAAGAGTCCTTCAAGCGCCTCCAGGTGCTCCCCGCGAACCAGGTCCGGGGAAACGGCGGCAACGGCGAGGTGACCATGGTGGGAGTGGTGACGGCGCTCAAGCTCAAGAACACCAAGAAGGGTGATCGTTACGCCAACTTCAACCTCGAGGACAAGACCGGGTTCGTGGACACCATCGCGTGGCCCGACACCTACCGGCAGACCGCAGATTGCATCGGACGCGACGATCCCATCCGGGTCAGGGGCAGGCTGGACGTCGGCGAAGAGCGCATCACCCTCATCGCCAACGACATCCTGCCGCTGGAGGAAGCCTGCGCCGAGGCCATCGCCGCTCCTGCGAGGAACGGCCCCAAGGAAGTCCACTTCTATCTGACCGAAGACAACCGGGCGGAGCTGCAGGCATTCCGCGACCTCATCGTGCGGGAAGAAGGATCGGCTCTTGTCTACCTGCACATGACCACCGCGGCCCGGGTGACCAAGGTCATCGGACCTGCCGACTTTCGCATCAATCCGTCGCAGACGCTGCTGGACACCGTGCACCGGAAGTTCGGCATCACGGCGAGCAAGAGCTAGTGAAACCGAGAAACGGGCAACACCCGGACGAGCGTGCGGTCCTGGTGGGCGTGGAAACGCCCGCCTCGGGCGCCGGCGTGCCCCTCGAGGACAGCCTGGAGGAGCTCCGGGGACTCGCCGCCAGCGCGGGGGCGCGGGTCGTCGGCGTCTTCAGCCAGAACTCCGGGAGGATCCACAGCGCCACCCTGGTGGGCTCCGGCAAGGTCGAGGAGGTCCGCGCCTTCGCCGAAGAGCACCGACCGGACCTGGTGATCTTCGACAACGACCTCACGCCCGCGCAGCAGCGGAACCTGGAGACAGCCTTCAACCTGCGGGTCATCGACCGCACCCAGCTGATCCTCGACATCTTCGCCCAACGCGCCCATAGCCGCGAAGGCAAGCTGCAGGTGGAGCTGGCCCATCTGCAGTATCTCCTCCCGCGCTTGACACGGCTTTGGTCCCACCTGTCCCGGCTGGCGGGTGGCATCGGCACCCGCGGTCCGGGCGAAACGCAGCTAGAGGTGGACCGCAGGCGCATCCGGGAACGCATCGGCCGGCTCAAACGGCGCCTGGAGGTCGTTGCCAAGACCCGGCGGCTGCAGCGCAAGGAACGCGAGTCCATCCCCTACCCCACCGTGGCGCTGGTGGGCTACACCAACTCGGGGAAGTCCACGCTGATGAACCGCCTCACCCGGGCCGGAGCGCTGGTGGAGGACAAGCTCTTCGCCACCCTCGATCCGCGCACCCGGGCGCTGCGGCTGCCCAACGGGGAGCAGGTGATGCTGGTGGACACCGTGGGCTTCATCAACAAGATCCCCCACACCCTGATGGACGCCTTCAAGGCCACGTTGGAGGAGGTCCATCAAGCGGACCTGCTGCTGTGCGTGATGGACCCCACCAGCCCCGTGGCCGAGCAGCAGCTCGCCATCGTCGAGTCGGTGCTGGACGACATCGGCGCGGCCGAGACCCCCCGCCTCGTCGTACCCAACAAAATCGACGTCGCCGGAGGCATGCCCGTCTATCCGCAGAACGGCCACGAGGGACTCTGCCCCATCTCCGCCCGCACCGGGGCAGGTATCGAGCGCCTGCTGGAAACCATCGGCGGATTGCTGGACCGGGGGAAACAGACCATCCGCTTGACGCTGCCGCAATCCGAGACCGTCATCATCCCCTTCCTGCGCGCTCGTGGCCGCGTGCTCGCCGAAGAATACAACGGGGGCGACGTGCACATCACCGCGCTGGTGACCGCGAAGGTCTCGGGGCAGCTCCGCAAGCTCGCCGCCGCTGCTCGCCATTGACAGAACCCCCTTGGTTTGGTAGTAAAATCAGACCTTTGCGAAGATGCTTCGAGGCACGTAGCTCAGTGGGAGAGCGCTTCCTTGACGCGGAAGAGGTCGGCGGTTCAATCCCGCCCGTGCCTACCATTCCCTAGTGTCCTGTCTCGTAAATTCGCGTGATAAGTCGCGCAGGATTTTTTGTCGTCGGCAAGGCGCGATGACGAGCAGTGGCGGGTACCACGCGAGGAAGAGCAACGCAGCCGACGGCGAAAAAGACAAGCGAATTATCACGCGAATTTACGAGACAGGACACTAGTTGCCTGCCGTAAAGAACGGTCGCCATTTGCCGACCCTAACAGGATAGGATGAACAACATTCGCGTAACCGTCCCCGGGGGCGAGACCGTCGAGGCCGTCCCCGGCATACGAGCCGTAGACATTCGCACGTCAGGCGCGGCCGCCTCCGACGGCAGACGCATCGTCGCCGCCGCCGTCGACGGCGCCGCGGTGGACCTCGCCCGGCCGGTAACGGAGGACTGCGCGGTCGAATGGATCCCCCTCGACAGCCCCGAGGGCATCGACATCCTGCGCCACTCCACGGCCCACCTCATGGCCCAGGCGGTCCAGAGCCTGTTTCCCGGTACCCAGGTGACCATCGGCCCCACCACCCAGGAGGGCTTCTACTACGACTTCAAGCGCGACAAGCCGTTCACGCCCGAGGAGATCGAGAAGATCGAGGAACGGATGCGCGAGCTGGCGGGACAGGACCTGCCCATCGCCCGGGAGGAGGTGCCCAAGGCCGAGGCCATCGAGCTGTTCCGCGGCATGGGGGAGGACTACAAGGTCGAGATCGTCTCGGCGATCCCCGAGGACATCGTGTCGCTCTATCGCCAGGGGGATTGGGTGGATCTCTGCCGTGGCCCCCATTTGCCCAGCACCGGCTTCATCCAGGCCTTCAAGCTCACATCGGTGGCCGGCGCCTACTGGCGCGGCGACGAGAACAACGAGATGCTCCAGCGCATCTACGGCACCGCGTTCCCGTCCCGAAAGGAGTTGAAGCAGCACCTGGCGCTCCTGGAGGAGGCGCGCAAGCGGGACCACCGCAAGCT
>JAJDTQ010000141.1 GCA_022827045.1 Candidatus Binatia bacterium | reverse complement strand
GATCGCGCCTTCCCCTAGTGTCGCGTCCCGCAAATAAGTGGCATAATTTGCTGGTCTTTTTCGCCGTCGGCTGCGTTGCTCTTCCTCGCGTGGTGCCCGCCACTGCTCGTCATCGCGCCTTGTCGACGACAAAAAATCCTGCGCAACTTATGCCACTTATTTGCGGGACGCGACACTAGGTGTGCATTGACCGGTCCGGGGACGTGGGATAGAATTCGGGGCATGCGGAGAGCCCTCCACTGCTGTGCCGTGGTGCTGCTGCTCGCGTGTTGTGTCACGGCCTTTCTCCGCGTACCTCTCGCCCATGCCCTTTCCCAGGACGAGGAGATCCGCATCAGCCGCCAGTTGCGGCAGGAAGCCCGCCGCCGGTACAAGTTCATCGACGACCCCGAGGTGGCGCTGTACGTCGACCGCATCGGCCGCCGCATCCTCGAAGCCGTAGGCAATACCCGATATCCTTACCGGTTCTTCGTCATCGAGGACTCCTCGATGAATGCGTTTGCCGTGCCCGGCGGGAGCATCTTCATACACTCGGGACTGATCCGGCGGGTGGAGACGTCGGATGAGCTGGCGTCGGTGGTCGCCCACGAGATCGTGCATGTGAACGCGCGGCACTTCGCCACCCTGCTCGACAACACCGACACGACCATGATCATGGGGATGCTCGGCGTGTTCCTGGCGCCGGTCCTGGGACCCGCCGCCCTGGCCGGCCCTGCCGTCGCCATGACCCAGCAACTGGAGTTCAGCCGGCAGATGGAGGAGCAGGCCGACAATCTCGGCGTCGGCTACATGGCACGGGCTGGCTACGACCCCGATGCGGCGGTGACCTTCATGAAGCGGATGTACCGCGAGCGGATTCTCAATCCCGTGGGGCGGCCATCGTATCTGCTGACCCACCCGCTGAGCCAGAAACGCATCGCCAACCTGAACGCGTCGATCCGCGCCCTCGGGCTCACGCGTCCGCGCTACCGGGGCGCCGACGATATCGAGCGGGTCAAGCTGTTGATCGAGCTGCGAAAAAGGCCGGAAGAGGTGGTCGAGCGCCTGAAGAAGACCCATGAACGCCGTCCGGAATCAGCCGAATCGGCGCATGCGCTGGGCATCGCCTATGCCGCTACCGGCCGGTGGATTCGAGCCCGGGAGATGCTGGAACGGGCTGCCCGGTCGAACCCTGCGGTCCCGTACCTGGATCGGGATCTCGGACGGGTCTACGTCCACACCGGGGAGTTCGCCAAGGCCCACGCCGCCTTCGGACGAATGCTGGCGCGGGAACCGGACGATCCGGTCACGCACCTGTACAAGGGACAGCTTCTCGAAAAGGAATCGCGCTTCCGGCAGGCGACGCGGACGTATCTGAGGCTTCGCCAGCTTGCGCCGTTCTGGCCCGAGGCCGCCCGGAGGTTGGGCTACGCCTACCGCAAGCTGAATCAGCCCGGGAAAGCCCACTACTACCTGGCACAGTCGTACCTGCTGCGCGACGAGACCGGAAAGGCCGTCGATTCCCTGGAGCGCGCCGCCCAGCAATACCCGCCGGATTCCCCGAGACGGCAGGTAATCCTCGACGAGATCGCCGCCATCCAGGCCGGGGGCTGACCGCGACGAACGCGGTACTGCCCGCGCCGCTCCCGCCGTTCAATCGTCCAGCGCCTTCCGCAGGCGTTTGCGCGCCTGCACGTAGATCTGGCAAATCCTTCCCTCCGTCAGGCCCAGACCTTCTCCTATCTCCCTGAACTTGAGCTCCCGGTAATGGCGCAGAGTCACCACCAGGCGTTCCCGTTCCGGTAGCCGCGCCACCGCGCGTTTGAGCTTGTCCACCAGGTCCTGGCGCTCGACGCACGCGAGTGGGTCCTGGTAGGGTCCTTGACCCGAATCGGCGCCGTCGAGAAGGATGTCGGCGCCGCCGCAGGACGGGTCGTCCAGGCTGACCCACCCCTGTTCCCGCACCCTGTAGCTGATCCTGTGCCAGGTCTCCAACGGCACCTGCAGCTCCTGCGCCATTTCCTCGGAAGTGGCCTCCCGGCAGAGGTGTTCGGCGAGCCGCCTGCGTACGGCCGCAACCCGGCGTCCCCAGGCCCGGATCGAACGGCTCACCCAGTCGAGGGAACGCAGGCATTGGATCATCTCCCCGTAGATGCGGTGCCTGGCGTAGACATGGAACGAGACGCCACGCTCGGGATCGTACCGCTCCAGGGCCTCGAGCAGGCCCACCACGCCGGAGTTCACCAGCGCGTCGAGATCGTGTCCGGGCGGCAGCCGGCGGTGGAGGTGGCGCGCCATGCGCTCCACGAGCGGCAGATAGCCGGTGACGACATCCGCGGTGGAGTCGCCAGGCTGGACGGACGGAAATGCGGCCGGTTTGGGTGCGGGTGGACGTTCCTCCATGAGCGGACATGAAGGCAACGCCCATGCCACTCAACCGCGGGTTCGGGGTCGGAGAAATCACCCGCACTTACGGGATGCATGGGAAGAAGCGGACCGGTGCGGGGTGTCAACGGGCCGAAGCGATCGTCATCCCGCCGTCGGCTGCGTTGCTCTTCCTCGCGTGGTGCCCGCCCTGGGGCGACCTACGGTCGCCCCTACTCGTCATCGCGCCTTGCCGACAACAAGAAATCCGGCGCATCTCGGTAAAGAATTACGTGGGACAGGACACTAGCGGTAGAGCTCCATCAACTCCACCAGGCCGAGGGCGCGCATTTCGCTGAAGAGATAGCGCTTGATCTCATCCACCCGGTCCAGCCGCAGAGCCTGCTGTCCGATGGCGACGGCCCGCTCGTAGGTCACGGAGCGCACCAGTTTCCGGACCACCGGAATGGACAGGGATTCCATGCTGAATTCTTCGAGGCCCAGGCCCATCAACAGCAGGGTCGACAGCGGGTCACCGGCCATCTCCCCGCACATGGCCACGCCCTTGCCCTTGTCCTTGGCCGCCTGAATGACCTGCTTGAGGGCGGCGAGGACGGCCGGATGGAAGGGCTCGTAGAGAGGAGCCACCTTGCGATTCCCCCGGTCGACAGCCAACAGGTACTGGATCAGGTCGTTGGTGCCGATGCTGACGAAGTCCACCTCCTCCACCAGCCGATGGGCCATCTGCACCGCTGACGGCACCTCGACCATGATCCCCAGTTCCATGTCGTCGTCGAACGGTATGCCGTTCCACGCGAGATCGACCTTGACGTCCCGCAGCATGGCCTTGACCCGGAGGATCTCCTCCAGGCTCGACACCATGGGGATCAACATGCGCACCGGCCCCAGCGCCCCGGCGCGCAGGATGGCCCGGAGCTGCATCTCGAACGTCTCCGATGCCTCCAGCGAGACGCGGATGGAACGCCATCCGAGAAACGGGTTGGGCTCGGCGCGGGCGATGCTCACATAGGGGGGGTACTTGTCCGCGCCGATGTCGAGGGTGCGGATGGTCACCGGCTTGCCGTTCATGCCTTCCACCACCTTCTGGTAAAGGGCGAACTGCTGCGCTTCGGTGGGGAAGTCGTGATAGGCGAGAAACGGGATCTCGGTCCGGTAGAGGCCGATGCCTTCCGCTCCATGCGTTTGCGCGAACCGGATGTCGGTCAGCAGGCCCATGTTGGCCAGCAGCCTGACCCGGTGTCCGTCCGTGGTCTCGGCCGGCAGGTCCCGCATCTCGTCGAGCTCCCGGTTGACGGCGAGATAGTGACGCTCCATCCGGTCGTACTCGCCGATGATCTCCTTGTTGGGGTTGACGAACACGACCCCGGAGTTGCCGTCGACGATCAGGGAGTCTTCTTTTCGGACGCTCTCAAGCAACCCCTCCGCCGCCACCACGGTGGGAATCTCGAAGGACTTGGCCAGCAGCGACGCGTGGGAGGTGACGCCGCCGGTGGCGAGCACGATACCCTGGAAGCGATCGCGTTCGACGACGGCAAGGTCGGCCGGAGAAAGATCCTCCGCCACCAGGACGGCGTCACCTTCCGGCACCACCAGCCTCCTGTCCTCGTAGCCGGCAAGATTGTCCAACAATCTTTCGGCAACGTCACGGATGTCCGCCGTACGCTCCTTGAGGTAACGGTCGTCGACCTCGCTGACTGCCCGTATGTGCCGACGGAAGACGCTGCTGACGGCATAGTATGCGGTGAGGGCCTCGTCGAGGATACGGTGTTCGATCTGGCCCTTCAGCACCGGGTCGTTGAGAAGCATCCGGTGTACGTCGAAGATCGCGCCCGCCTCGTCGGAGATGAGGGCGATCATGCGGGTCTTGATCTCTTCCACCTGGGCCACGGCCTGCTGCAACGCGGAACGGAACCGCTCCAGCTCGCCCTGGGGATGGCCGGTATGGGTCTTCTGAATGGCGGCCAGGTCCATCCGGCGGTGCATGATGTGGGCCTTGCCGTAGGCGAAGCCCGGGCAGGCGGCCAGCCCGGTCAGACGGCTGCGGAACTTTCTCGGCCTCTCGCTCGTGCGTTCCTTGCCCCGTCCCTCGTAAGACCTCAGCCGTTTGAGGGCGCTGACCATGCGCTGCCGGGACTGCTTGCGCTCGCGCTCCTTGTCCTTGAGCGAGTCCACCAACCGGGCGTGCACGATGATGGTGGAAACCTGGGCGGAGATGGCCTTGAGGAGCCGGACCTCCTCCTGGTTGAACTCGCGCGGCCGGGAGGTTTGCACCACCAGCACGCCGATGGGCGTCCTCTGTGCATTGACGGGAACGCCGAAGAAGGAGTGGTACCGTTCTTCGCCGGTCTCGGGAAAGTACAGGAAGCGGGGATGAGACGGGGCGTCCACGACCATCACGGGGTCGCGTGTCTCCACCACCAGTCCGGCCAGTCCCTCGTTGACGGTCATGGACACCCGCCCCACGGCCGCCTGGTCCAGGCCCCTCGTGGCGCTGAGCGTCAGCCTCCCGCTCTCGGCATCGAGCAGGTAGACCGAGCAGACCTCGGTCTGCATGCGCTTCGCGACGATGCCGGCGATGCTGTTGAGGCACCCTTGAAGGTCCTCGGCTTCATCGACGAAGCGGCTGATCTCCTCCAGGGTGACGAGATGTGAGGCGTCGTCCTCGGCGGCCGTGTCGGGTGTGTCGGGTACGTGCATCATGGGTGGTTCCAGCATCCTTGGAGCGGGTTTCGTCAACAGATATTCGCAGGATTTCTCGCTGTCGGCAAGGCGCGCCGGCGGGCGTTTCGGGGGCCGGCCGCGCTCGCCGGGGAGGCTTCGGAGGCCGATTTGACCCGGTTTGGGGCAGATGTTACGTTGCCTCCGATGTCCGTTCAATTGCGCGCCGAAAACACCGAGAGATCGACGGATCCCCTCGAAACCCACGTGAGAGCCATCCTGGCGGCGCTTGGGGAGGATCCCGGCAGGGAAGGGCTCGAGAGGACGCCGGCGCGGGTGGCCGAGGCTTGGCGGTTCCTGACCGGAGGATACAGCGAGGATCCCGACGCCATCATCAACGGGGCCCTGTTCACCGAGGACTACCAGGAGATGATCGTCGAGAGGGACATCGATTTCTACTCTCTCTGTGAACATCACATGCTGCCCTTTCACGGCAAGGCCCACGTCGCCTATATCCCGCGCAGGAAGATCATCGGCGTTTCCAAGCTGGCACGGCTGGTGGACGCCTACGCCCGCCGCCTGCAGGTCCAGGAGCGCCTGACGAACCAGATCGCCAGCACCATCATGGACCGTATCAACCCCTTGGGAGCGGCGGTGGTCATGGAGGCCGAGCACATGTGCATGCGCATGCGCGGCGTTCAGAAACAGAACTCCACCGTCGTCACCAGCGCTCTGCTGGGAGCGTTCCGCACACAGGAAAAGACTCGCGCCGAGTTCATGAACCTCATCCGCGGTCGCGGCTCCTGACCGGTTCCCATGGACGTCAAGTTGAGAGAGATCGCCCCCTCACGGGTCCGCACCGCGCTGCTGGCGGTGCCGGTCACGGACAAGGGACTCGGCGACGGTCTGGCGCGGCGGCTCGACCGTCAGCTGAAGGGCAGGCTGGCTGCGTTGGTGAAACGGAGCGGTTTCGTCGCCCGGCGGGGGAGCTCGCTGCTGGCGGCGACACACGGCGCCATACCCGCGGAGCATGTGTTGCTGGTGGGACTGGGCAAGCACGAGGAGGAAGGGCTCCACGCCTGGCGCATGGCGGGCGCCGTCACCGCCAAGGAGGGCGGGCGGGTGTGGGCCGACGAGGCGATATTCATGCTGCCGCCGGATCAGCAGACGGAATCGGTGGTCGGGGCGGTGGCCGAGGGCGCTCTGCTGAACGCCTACCGCTTCACCAGGTATCGCTCCAATGACAAGCAAAAGGGACGGTTGCGCACCCTCATCCTCGGGCGGACCGCGTCGGGACGGAACGCCGCGTTCACGCGCGCGCTCAGGAATGCCAGGCTTTCGGCGTCGGCGGTGTGTCTGGCCCGGGACCTGGTGAACGAGCCGCCCTCCACGGCCACCGCCAGCTATCTGTCGGAGCAGGCCACGGCTCATTGTCGCGGCGAGGGGCTGAAGGTCGAGGTCTGGGACAAGAAGAAGATCGAGCGGATGAAGCTGGCGGGCCTTCTGGCGGTCAATCAGGGTAGCCGCGAGGAACCGCGCTTCATCCACATGCGCTACAAGCCCAAGGGCCGGCCGCAAAGGAAGGTCGCCCTCGTCGGCAAGGGGATCACCTTCGATTCCGGCGGGCTTTCCCTCAAGCCGGCGCGTTCCATGGAGACCATGAAGATCGACATGGCTGGGGCGGCCGCGGTCATCGGCGTCATGAGCGTGCTCCCCGAGCTGGCGCCCGACGTCGAGGTGCTCGGCCTGGTGCCGACCACCGACAACCTGCCCGACGGCGGCGCGCAGAAACCGGGAGACGTGATCCGTTACCTCAACGGCAAGACCGTGGAGGTCATGAATACCGACGCCGAGGGACGGCTCATCCTCGCCGACGCACTGCTCCTGGCGGCCCGGGAGAAGCCCGACTGTATGATCAATCTCGCCACCCTCACGGGGGCCTGCATCGTGGCCCTGGGCAACGAGGTGGCCGGACTCTTCAGCAACGACGACGAGCTGGCCGGCAAGCTCATCCAATGCAGCCGCGACGCCGGCGAGAGCCTCTGGCAGTTGCCTCTGACGCCCGAGTATCGCGAGGACATCAAGAGCCAGGTGGCGGACATCAAGAATGTGGGCGGGGGTTCGGCCGGCGCCATCACGGCGGCGCTGTTCCTGCAGGAATTCGTCGGTGAGACTCCGTGGGCCCATCTGGACATCGCGGGTCCCGCGTTTACGGCCAAGGGCCACATCGTGTGCCCGAAAGGGGGGACGGGGTTCGGGGTGCGGACGTTGTTGAATCTTCTCTCAGGACACTAGTGGAATCATCGGAAAGGGAGACAGGTCTCGATGGAAATATCCCACGTAGCGGACAACGAGTTCGAAGCGGAAGTCATTGCCGCGACCACGCCGGTGCTGGTGGATTTCTGGGCGCCGTGGTGCGGGCCGTGTAAATCCATCGCCCCGGTTCTGGAAGAGCTGGCGCGGGAATACGACGGCAGGCTCAAGGTGGTGAAGATCAACGTCGACGAGAATCTGGAAACCCCCAGCCGCTTCGGCGTGCGGGGAATTCCGAACCTGATGATCTTCAAGGAAGGAAGCCTCTCGGGCCAGATCGTGGGCGCGGCACCCAAAGCGAGGTTGGTGAGCGAGATCGACAAGGCCCTGGGCTAGCCCAGCCATTCTTCTCGCCCGAAGGGCGAGCAAACGCCCCCCCTCTCCCTCTGGGAGAGGGCCAGGGTGAGGGCCCGTTGACACCCTCTCCCTCGGGGTGAGGGCCCGTGAGGCCCTACGAGCGCGTGTTGCGCCTCATGCTGATGCTGATCAGCAGCCCCACGGCCACCAGGGTCGTGACCAGCGACGACCCGCCATAGCTGATGAGCGGCAACGGTATGCCCACCACCGGCAACAGGCCGGTGACCATGCCGATGTTGATGGCGAACTGCCAGAACAGGATGGCGGTCATTCCCGCGGCCAACAGCACCCCGAAGCGGTCCTGAGCGCGCCGAACCGCCCGAAGCGCGAGCAGGATCAACAATCCATAACCCGCCAGCAACAGCACACACCCCGAGAACCCCCATTCCTCGGCGAACACGGAGAAGATGAAGTCCGTGTGCTGCTCCGGAAGAAACTCCAGCCGGTTTTGGCTGCCCTGAAGATACCCCTTGCCCCAAAGACGGCCCGAGCCGATGGCGATCTTGGACTGGACCACGTGATAACCGGCCCCGAGAGGGTCGGACTCGGGATTCATGAAGGTCCAGATGCGGGTCTTCTGATAGGGCTTCAAAAACTTCCACCCCACCGGCAGCGTGGCAACGGCCACGAGGCTGAAATAGAGCAGCGACCTCATGCGTAGTCCGGACATGACCACGACGCCCATGGCGATGAGGAAAATCAGCACGGCGGTGCCGAGATCCGGCTGCAGCAGCACCAGCGCGAGCACCGGTGCGCACAGCATCAGGGGCACGCCCAGGGCCGTGAGGGAATAGCCGGGTTCGTAGTAGCAAAGCGTCTTGGCGAGCACGAGCACCAGTGCCAGCTTGGCGAACTCCGAGGGCTGCAACGAGAAGAATCGCAGGTCCAGCCACCGTTGCGAGCCTCCGCTGGTGATGCCGATGACCAGCACCAGCACCAGGAGGATCACCACCGCCGCGTAGATGGGGTACGCCCAGCGATTCAGGTGCTGGTAGTCCACGGCGAACGTCGCGACCATCAGCACGAGGCCGATGGCCAGCCAGTAGGACTGCTTGGTGGCCAGATAGCGCGGGCATTCCTCGTCGGCGCCGCAGGTGGCGCTGTAGATGGTCATGATGCCCAGCAGGGCCAGCCCCACGGTCAGGACGAACAAGGGCCAGTCGAAGCCGGTTACGAGACGGCGATCAATTTGCATGGCTTACCCGATAGGGTCCCGGGCCGGCGGAGACCATCGGCACCTCATGGTCCTCCACGTCCATGTCGTAGCCCTCGCTACGGAAGTAGGCTTCGATTACGCGCTTGGTGATGGGTGCGGCGGTGGCGCCGCCGTGGCCGCCGTGCTCCACGAGGGTGGCGACGGCGATTTCCGGCGCCTCGGCGGGCGCATACGCCACGAACCAGGCGTGATCCCTGACTACGTACGGCAGGTCCTCGCTTTTGACCGCCTCGCCGCGCATCTCCGCCACCTGGGCGGTACCGGTCTTGCCCGCGATGTCGACGATCTTCGAACGCGCCCGCTTGCCCGTGCCGCGCCGCCCGTGAACGACGTCCAGGAGCGCCTTTCGCACGAAGGCCATGTGCTCTTTCCGGAGGTCGACCGTGCCGGTCCGGGCCGGGCCGTACTCTTCCATGACCTCGCCTTCGGCCGAGAGCACGCGCTTGACGAACCATGGACGATAGACGGTCCCTCCGTTGGCCACGGTGGCCATCATGCTGGCCATTTGCAGCGGCGTCACGCCGAGGAATCCCTGGCCGATGGCTACCAGGGGGGTCTCGCCGGGATACCACGGGGCGCCGAAACGGCGCCGCTTCCATGCCCGGTCGGGAACCAGTCCGGGGCTCTCGCCGTCGAGATCGATGCCCGTGGGAGCGCCCAGTCCGAAACGGCGGGCGTATCTGGCTATCTTGTCGACGCCGAGCCGTTGCGCCAACTGGTAGAAGTAGACGTCGCATGACTGGACCAGGGCCTGATGCATGGCGATGTGGCCGTGGCCATGCTTCTTCCAGTCCCGCAGCGTGCGGTTCCCTACCTTGTAGGTGCCGCCGCAGAACAGCCGCTGGGTCGGCGAGATGACGCCTTCCTGCAGCGCCGCCAACGCGGTGACGACCTTGAACGTCGAGCCGGGCGGGAAGTGTCCCTGCAACGCCCGGTTGTGCAACGGGGTCTCGTTGTCCGCCATCAGCTGACGCCACTCGTCCGGGGTCATTCCGCGCGCGAACGAGTTGGGGTCGAAGGAGGGAGTGCTCACCAGCGCAAGCACGGCGCCGGAATTCACGTCGAGGGCCACGATGGCGCCTTCCCGCCCGTTCAACGCGTCGTACGCCACTCGCTGGACGTCCAGGTCCAGGGTCAGCACGACGTTGTGCCCGGGCGTCGCCCTGAGACGATCGATGACGCGCACCTTGCGGCCGGTGGCGTCCACCTCCACCTTTTCTCCACCGCTGCGTCCGGCCAGATGCCGCTCCCACCTCTTTTCGAGGCCGGCCTGCCCGATCGCGTCCCCGCGCCGGTAGCCCCTTCGGCGGAGGTCCTGCAACTGCTTGGTGTTGATCTCGCCCAGGTAGCCGAGCACGTGGGCGGTCATCGCGTCCGTCAGATAGCTGCGCCGGGCCTTGACGCTGACGTACACTCCGGGAAGGTCCGGCCGATGCGTCTCCACCGCCACCACCGACGGCCAATCCACGTCGCGGACGAGCGTGACCCCTTTTGAGCCCTTGGTGTGCTGAACGGCCTCCATGAAGCGCTCGCTGTCGCCGTCGACCATGTTGGCGAGGCGCCGCAGGGTGGTCTCACGGGTCTGTGAGTCACCGGGCGTGTAGCGCACGTCAAAGGAGGGCCGGCTGTTGATCAGGAGCCGGTTCTTTCGGTCGAACACCATGCCGCGAACCGCGGGAATCCGTTCCAGCCGGATACGGTTGTGTTCGGACATGACGGTGTAGCGCTTCCCCTGCAGGATCTGGAGGGTCCACAAGCGGTAGGTGAGGAAGGCGAAAACCAGCAGGATCAACAGGCTGAAGATGCGTATTCGTCCGCGGAACTCCGTCTGAGTCCGGGAGGTGGGCCTAAGAGGCAGCATCGACGAGGGAGGAAGGTTTTCTCACCGTCTCCATGCGGTTCTGGATGGAGCGAAGCATCAGGAACAGCACGGGTGCGATGCAGGCGGAGAAGATCGCTTCCCGGAGTATGGCGTCGGCGACAACCACCCAGCCTCTCGCGGTCAACTCGAACAGTGGGGAGATGACGATCAGCGTGCCGACTTTCAGCCACACGGCCATGAATACGGTCACAGCGCTGATCAGTGCGCCGGCGGCCCAGACGTAACGGAAGACCACGTATACGACCAGGAAAACCGCGGTGAAGGCGAGGGCGTTTACGCCCGGCTGGGGACTCGACAGGATGTCGATGGCGTATCCCAGCAGAAACGTCGCCCAGACCGCCTCGACCCGCGGGCGGTTAAGCGCCCAGTAGACGCACAGGATCAGGGTCAGGTCGGGAATGATGGGCGTCCAGCTCACCAGGTGCAGGACCGTGGACTGCAGGACTACGAAGACGAGGCCGATGCCGAAGAAGGCCAGCGATACGTTCATGGGGTAGCCGACTGCGCTGGTTCCCTGTCCCGCGTCGCGGCCGACGAAACTGCCGGTTTGGGTTCGGCGGAGATGAAGAGTACTTCTTCCATTACCAGCGGGTCCACGGCGAGCGACACCCGTACCCGCCGGAAAAGCCCGGGACCGTCTTCGGCGATGTCAACGATGGTTCCGACCAGGAGTCCCTTGGGGAACGTCCCGTCCAGCCCGGAGGTAATGAGCCGGTCGCCGGGACGGACATCCTCGTTGCGGCCCATGTACTTCACGATGGGCTCTCCGTCCACCGAACCGGAAACGATGCCCCGCACCCGGGTCCGCTGGGTGATGATATCGAGCCCGCTCTTGTGGTCCGTCAGCAGCATGACCTTGGCGGTGTCCTCTTCCACGGACACCACTTTGCCCACCACGCCCCGCGGCGTGATGACCGCCATGCCCTGATGAATGCCGGCGCCCTTGCCCTTGTCCACCGTGATGGTGCGAAACCAACTGCTGGGACTGTGGGTGATGACCGTGGCGGCGACGGATTGTCGCAGGATCCGGGTTCTGATCTCCAGCAGCTCGGTGAGGCGGTCGTTGGCGAGCTTGGCTTCGAAGAGCCGGTTGCGCTCGGCCTCGAGAGCGGCGATCTGCTCCTTGAGGGCCTGGTTCTCGTTCCACAGGTCCTTGAAGGCCACGTAGTTCACCTGCAGGTTGTGGATCGCCGCGCCTACCGCGTGGAGCGACTTCTTGAGCGGCTTCATGGACTGCGAAAGCAGCCGGGTGACTGGTTCCCCTCCATTGGAAGAGGTGGAGGAAACGGTGACGACGTAGAACGCCAGGGCCAGAGCGAGCACACAGTGGATGGGAATCCGGTACCGGCGCAGCAGGGCGACAGCGAGAAACCCGGCTTTGCTCGAGCGGGTGTCCTGCCGACGGGCTTTGGAGAATCGCTGCGACGACCGGCGTGAGTCCGCAGTTCTCCCTGTCCTGGCTGCGGGCACGGTAGACTCTGTCTTTTCAGTTGATTGTCACATCCTTGAGCAGGTCGATCTCGTCCAGCACCTTGCCTGCTCCCATCACCACGGACGTCAAAGGATCTCCCGCAAGGGTTACCGGAAGCCCGGTTTCTTCACTGATCAGCGAGTCCAGGTTCCTCAGCAATGAGCCGCCGCCGGCCAGCACGATGCCGCGGTCGACGATGTCCGACGCCAGTTCCGGAGGGGTGCGCTCCAGAGAAACACGAACGGCATCCAATATCTGGTTGATGGGCTCCAGCAGGCAATCGCGGATCTCCTCGTCCGAGATCAGCACGGTCTTGGGCACGCCCGCCACCAGATCCCGTCCCTTGATCTCCATGGTACGGATCTCTTCGCCGGGATAGGCGGAGCCGATGGTGATCTTGATGAGCTCGGCGGTGCGTTCCCCGATCATCAGGTTGTGCCGCCGCTTGATGAATTGAACGATAGCTTCGTCCTGCTTGTCGCCTCCCACCCGGATGGACTTCGAGTAGACGATGCCCGCCAGGGAGATCACGGCCACCTCGGTTGTCCCTCCGCCGATGTCCACGATCATGTTCCCGGTGGGTTCGGTGATGGGCAGCCCCGAGCCGATGGCCGCGGCCATGGGTTGCTCGATGAGATAGACCTCGCGGGCACCCGCGGATTCCGCCGATTCCCGCACCGCGCGCTTCTCGACCTCGGTGATGCCGAAGGGTACGCCCACGATGACCCTCGGACGCACCAGCGAGCGCCGGTGGTGCACCAGCTTGATGAAGTAATTGAGCATCGCCTCGGTGGTCTCGAAATCGGCGATGACTCCGTCCCGCAACGGGCGGATGGCGACGATGCTGCCGGGCGTACGCCCGAGCATCTTCTTGGCCGCCGTGCCGACGGAGAGAATCCTCTTTTCCCCGCGTCCGTTCTTCTGCACCGCGACCACCGACGGTTCGTTGCACACGACGCCTTCGCTCTTGATGTAGATCAGAGTGTTCGCGGTGCCCAGATCGATGGCCAGATCGTTGGAAACAAGGCCATAGATCCTGTCGAGAAACCTCATGCGACTCCTCTTGTGCGGAAAAAACGCAAGAACTCGCTAAAGATATCAGAACTGAACCCATGCTACAACAAAAGGAAGGGGGCCGCGGTTGCCGGCGCTGCCCTTCACTTAATCGCGGCGGCTACCTATAATGAGCCCCGGTTCGCCACCGTGCGGCGTGGCCGGACGACGTGCCATGCTGTGCTCCAGGAGTCTGTCCGAATAGTCAAATACAACCCTCTCCCGCCGGGAGAGGGTGGCCGAAGGCCGGGTGAGGGCCTGGGAGCGTTTCGAAAATGCTTGACGTGCTGCGAAAAAGGAAACGGTCGTGGTTGGTGCTGCTCTTGCTGGGCGTCGGCGTGCTGGCGTTCGTCATGGTCGGCGTCGGCCCTCAGGGAGGCCAGGAGCGGGTGGTCACCATCGCCGAGGTGAACGGGGAGCAGATCACCTACACCGAGCTCGAAAGGCAGTACTACCGGATGCTTCAGACCTACCGGCAACTGGCCGGGGGGCGGCTCTCTCCGGCCGACATCGAGGCGTTGAATCTCAGGGGCCAACTGCTGCAGGAGTTGATCCAGCAACGGCTGTTGTTGCAGGCGGCTCACGACCTGGGGCTGCAGGTCACCGATGACGAGCTTGCGGAAGGCATCGCGCGCAACCCCGCGTTCCAGGCCGGAGGCCGTTTCGACAAGAACGTCTACCAGCAGGCGCTCCGACAGCAGGGGTTGACGCCCGGGGAGTTCGAGGCCCGCCAGCGCGAGGGGCTGACCATCCAGAAGCTTCAGGACCTGATCCAACACTCCATCCCCGTTACGGCGGCCGAGATCGAAGAGCGCTACCGGGTGGACAACGAGGAGATCGCGCTGGAGTTCGTCCGACTCAAGACCGATGACTTCGCCGAAGGGGTCGAGGTCAGCGACGACGAGATCAAGGCCTACTACGACGGCAATGGCGCGCTCTTGCGTGAACCACTCAAGGTCAAGGCGAGGTACATGGCTTACCGCGTGAAAGACTTTTCCGCCGGCATCGCGGTTTCCGACGACGACGTCCGGGCCTACTACGATGTCTACCGGGACCGGCGGTTCCGCAGGCGGGAGGCGGTGAAGTTCAG
Organism: Candidatus Binatia bacterium; assembly: GCA_022827045.1. The sequence goes on along the minus strand of JAJDTQ010000141.1, from coordinate 29,320 downwards.
CCAGATCTTCATCCCCGCGCCGGAGAGCAGCGCGCCGGACGAAAAGGAGGCGGCGCGCAGCCAACTTGAGGACGTCCTGCGGGAGGCTCGCGGAGGCGCGGACTTCGCCGAACTGGCCAGGCGGCACTCCAAGGACGACAGCGCGGCCCAGGGCGGCGACATGGGCTTCGTGAACAGGGGGCAGCTCTTGCCGGCGCTCGACACGGCACTGTTCGCGCTCAAGGAGGGCGAGGTGACCGACGTCCTCGAGAGCGCGTTCGGCCTGCACCTTCTCAAGGCGGTGGAGAGGCAGGAGGACGAGGTCATGGAGCTCGACGAGGTGAGAGAGCAGATCGTCGACGCTCTCACGCTCGAACGCGGCAGCGCCAAGGCCGCGCGGGCGGCGGAGGAAGACCGCGAAAGGGTCCTGGACGGCGCGCCGCTGGCGGATGTCGCCTCGAAGCGCGGCATCGAGCTGTCGGAGACACGACTGTTCAGCGCGGGGGAGACCCTCGACGAAATCGGCGACGTGGAAGATTTCTACCGCGCGGCCCTTTCCCTGAAGCCGGGTCAGGCAGGGCCCATCATCCCGACTCCGGAAGCTCTGTACCTCATGGATGTAGCCGAGAGGGTCGAACCGGCGATCCCGCCCCTGGACGACGTGAAGGAGAGGATTCGAGAGACCCTCGTCCGCAGAAAAGCTCGGGAGCGCGCGCAAGAGAAGGGGGACGCGCTTCTGGCGGAGCTCAAGGCGGCGCCGGGTCTCGCGGCCGTGGCGGCGGCTCACGGGCTGACCGTGGAGGACACCGGATTGTTCCCGCGGGCACAGGCGGAGATACCGGAGATCGGGTTCCTCCCTCTGCCCCTGGGGCGGCTCACGGTGTCCGAGGAGAAGCCCGTGGTGGACACCGCCTACCTCCAGGACGACGCGGTCTTCGTCATGGTCCTGAGGAAGACGGTCGCGGCCGACCCGGCCGACCTGTCCAAGGCGAAGGAGGACCTGGCCCGGCAACTCCGCGACGAGAAACGGCAACGGGCGTTGAGCCGGTTGATCGAGACCCTGAAGGCCAACGCCAAGATAGAGATCCATCCGGAGTTTACCTGACGCGTCGACCCCTGCCATGCAGATATTCCTGCTACGTCACGGCGAGACCCGCTGGAACCGGGAGGGCCGCTGCCAGGGCAGCTCGGACATCGAGCTCAACGAGACCGGTCACCGGCAGGCCGGTGAGGTCGCCGCGCATTTGAGCCGGCGCCGCATCGACGCGGTCTACTCCAGCGATCTGCGGCGCGCCCGGCAGACCGCCGAAATCGTCGGTGAGCCCCATGACGTCGCCGTGAACATCGAACCCGACCTGCGCGAGCTCGACCACGGCGAGATGGAAGGGCTGACCTTCGTCGAGGTGCGGGAGCGGTTCGCGGAGCTGATCGAGTTGTGGCGTTCGCAGCCGTTGGCGGTGGTGCTCCCGGGAGGGGAGCGCCTGATCGACGTGGAACGCCGGACCTGGTCCGCGCTCAACCGCATCGTGGAGAATCACGACGCCGAAGACAGCATCGTCGTGGTCAGCCACACCTTCCCCATCGTTTCCGTACTGTGCAGGATCAGCCGGACCTCGCTGAACCATTACCGCACCTTTCACCTGAAACCCTGCGACTTCAGCCACGTGAGCTTCACGCGGGCGGGGGGCTGGGAGATCCGGGAGGCGGTGGCCACGCCCTCGCAGGTTCGCGAGTCGGCGTAGTGTCGTGTCCCGTAAATTGCTGTGATAAGTTGCGCAGGATTTTTTGCTGTCGGCAAGGCGCGATGACGAGCAGTGGCGGGCACCACGCGAGGAAGAGCAACGCGGCCGACGGCGAAAAAGACCAGCAAATTATCGCAGCAATTTACGGGATACGACGCTAGAAAAGGAGAATCCCATGAGAATCGTTCACACCATGATCCGGGTCAAGCACCTGGACGAGAGCCTCAAGTTCTATTGCGACGGATTGGGGATGAAGGTCCTGAAGCAAAAGGACTACGAGTCCGGGCGCTTCACCAATACCTTCGTCGGTTACGGCTCCGAGGAGGATAACGCCGTCATCGAGTTGACCTACAACTGGGATACTCACGAATACGACGTCGGCGACGGCTTCGGGCATATCGCCATCGGAGTGCCCGACGTGTACGCTACCTGCGACGACCTGCGCGATAAGGGGGTCAAGATCACCCGCGACGCGGGTCCCATGAAGCACGGCGGCGGGGTGATCGCGTTCATCGAGGATCCCAACGGCTACAAGATCGAGTTGACCACGCGGAAAGAGTAGGGGCGGTCGGCGCCGCCCTCCCTGCCCTCGGTGCGTCACTGAGTCTTCGACAAGCCTGTCGAGGGCCTTGAGATATACGGTTGTGATAGTCCGTTTCCGTTCGTCCTGAGCGTCGCGAAGTCGAAGGACATGCGGACAGGCTCCTGTGGGAAGGGATTCCATGAAGTTCGGGGTGTGTCTTACGCATTACGGGCGGGAGGTTGGCGGCGCCGAGCTGGTGGAGGCGGTGGAGGCGATCGAGCGGCTGGGGTTCGATTCCATCTGGGTGACCGACCACGTCGTGATCCCGGAAGGGGTGCGTGAGGCGCAGTTGATCTATCGCGAGCACATGCTGGAGGCCTTTACGGTGTTCAGTTTTCTGGCCGCGGTGTCGAAGCGGGCGTTGCTCGGCAGCAGCATTATCGTGTTGGCGTACCGCAATCCTGTGGTCATGGCCAAGATGCTGGCAAGCATCGATGTGTTGTCGGGTGGAAGGGTTATCTTCGGTGCGGCCGCCGGTTACATGGAAGGTGAGTTCGACGCCTTGGGGGCGCGCTTCGAGGAGCGCGGGGATGTGAGCGACGAGTACCTGCGGATCATCCGCGAGATATGGACACACGACCGGACGAGTTTCAGCGGCGGGTACTTCCACTTCGACAAGGTCTATACCTCGCCGCGGCCGGTGCAGCGGCCCGGTCCTCCCATCTGGATCGGCGGGCGGAGCAAGCGCGCCATGCGTCGGGCGGTGGAGTTGGGCGACGGGTGGCATCCCATCGGGCTCACGGCGGAGGAGATGAAGGAGGGGAGAGCCTACATGGCCAGGCTGTGCGAGCGGCGGAATATCGAGCGGGTGCCGGCCATGTCGCTGCGTGCGAATCTCCTCGTCGAAGGGGTCTCGGAGCCGGTGGGGCCCTATGCGGGCCGTGCCGGCAACACGCCGTTCAAGGGGGACCCTTCGCTGATCCGGGATCGCGTTGCCGAGTTCGAGGAAGCGGGCGTGGAGCACATCGTGCTGGACATGGCGACCCTGTCGCACGCGAGCTTCCTGCGAACCCTCGAAGTATTCGCCGCGGAGGTGAGGGCCTGACAATCTTCCGGGGGAGAACTATCCGGGTAGGGGCGACCGGCGGTCGCCCCCGCGGGTTCACCGCGACCGACTACATCCCCAGTAGCTCGCGCGAGATCCGCTCCGTCGAGGAGCGAACCTCCGACGCGTTCTCCTGCTCGTCCACGACGGCCAGCGCCCTTTTGAGAGGACCGAGTCCGCCGCAGTAGTCCGACCCGAAGACCACGCCGCCGGATCCCATCACGTCGGTGAGAAAGGGAAGGGCCTTGGGCCGGACGCTGGCCGTGTCGATGAGGAAGTGTTCGAGGAAGATGTCGGAGTAGCGCTTGTCGCCGGCCGGGCCCTTGTGCTTCCAGGACATCCTCTGCACCAGCAGGGGGATGCCGCCGCCGCCGCTCCGTATGACCACCTTGAGGTTCGGATGGCGGTCGAAGACGCCGCCGGCGATCATGCGCATCACGCATTCGTTCACGCTCGCGTCCGACAGCACGGCGTAGGAGACGCCGGCGCCGCCGTCCTCGAGCCGCTGGAGGGTCGGGTCCTTGGCGTTGCCGCTGCCGTGCAGGAATAGCGGCAGACCGAGCTCCGACACCTTGGCGAAGACGGGATCGATCTCGGGCAGGTCCACCTTCATCTCGCCATCCACCCGCGGGTAGATGAGCACCGCCTTGAAGCCCCGGGATACCATTCGCTCGATCTCTTCCACCGATGCCTCGATGTTCTTGAACGACAGGGCGGTGATGCCCGAGAACCGGTCCGTGTGGCCGCCGATGCGCTCCGCCAGCACGTCGTTGGAAAGCCGTGCCATCTCCATGGCGTCGGCTCCATCGAGTTGGTCGGCGTCTTCGCTGGCGCCTTGGCTGACGAGCTGGAAGTCGATTCCCGCCTCGTCCAGCTCCGCCAACCTCTTCTCGAAGTCGGCCGAGTCGTAGTCGTCGACCTTCGGTGCTTTCCCGGCCTTCTGCCGAAACGCGTTCACCAGTTCCGGGGCGGTATGGTGCGAATGCCAGTCGATCAGCATGGGTTCCTCCCGTGGCGCCGGCGCGGCCGGCCGCTCGATGTTGAAGCGGGGATTATAGGACCCCACCGTCAACGGGGTCAATGCTCCAGTGTACGCAACGCGGATGGCGCGCTGCCGGGCCGTGAATTTGACTGGGTTGCGCGGTTGGGCTAATCGTGAGGCAACATCATGAAAGCCCTGTCACCGCGCGTTTGCAAGCGTTGACGGGCTTGTCCGGAGGAACTTCATGGGCACTGCTGTCATCGACGGTATCGAGATCTACTACGAAACCTGCGGCTCCGGTCCGCCGCTCCTCATGTTCGCGCCCGGCGGGTTCGATTCCACCATCGAGAAGTGGCGGGTGGCCAGCGCCTGGACCGGCATCGACGCCCTGGCCAGACTCGGTTCGGAGCACCAGGTGATCGCCTACGACCGGCGCGAGGCGGGACAATCCGGCGGGCGGGTGGAACGTCTCACCTGGACCGCGTACGCACGCGAGGGCAAACAGCTCCTGGACCACCTTGGAATCGATTCGGCCTTCGTCATGGGCGGTTGCATGGGCTGCTCGGTGGCCCTTTCCTTCGGCGTCAACTACCCGGAGGCGACCCGCGGCATGATCCTGCACTGGCCGGTGGGCGGATACCGCTGGAAGACGGCGAGCCAGGCGCGCTTCGCCGCCCACCTGAACTTCGTGCGGGAGAACGGCATGCAGGGTGTCGTCGACCGGGCCTCCAAGGGGACGACCTTCTGGACCGACCCCGAGTCCGGCCCCTGGGCCTCGGTCATCGCCCGGGACAGCGGGTTCGCCGAGCGCTTCGCCGACGAAGACCCCGAGCGCTACATGGGCATCATCGCCACCAGCGGCCCGGACCTGTTCGACCGCGACACCGCCACCGGCGCCACGCCCGAGGAGGTCATGGGCATCAAGGCGCCGGCGGTCATCATGCCGGGGGACGATCCCTCCCACGCCACCTCCGGGGCTCACTACCTGCGCGAATGCTTGCCCAACGGGGAGTTCTGGAACGTCATGCCGCCGGACCAGACCACCGAGAACGTGTGCGAGCGCGCGCTGGAGTTCACCCGGGCCCACCGGTAACGCCGCCGCGCTAGTGTCCTGTCCGGTAATGTCGTGCCATAAGATGCGCAGGATTTTTCGTTGTCGGCAAGGCGCGATGACGAGCAGTGGCAGGCACCACGCGAGGAAGAGCAACGCAGACGACGGCGAAACAGACCAGCAGATTATGGCACGACATTACCGGACAGGACACTAACCATGGCACTGTTCATCAAGGCTGAAGAGCTCGAGGGCCTCATCTCCATCACCGAGGCCGTCGACGCCATGGAGAAGGGGTTCGCCTCGCAGGTGGACCACCCCATCTTCAGCCTGCCGCGCCAGCGGATGCTGGCGGACAACCGCCGCATTACCGTTCATTCCGGTGGCTGCGTGCTCCTGGGGGTGGCCGGGACCTTCGTCCACTACGAACGCCACAACTACACCGCCGAGGACCAGAGCTACGGGGCGGTGGGGAAGCGGGTCTACGTCAGCTACGACAGCGAGACCGGCGAGCTGCTGGCCGTCATCGCCGGTTGCCCGCCGCTTTACCGGCGCCAGACCGCGGAAGACGAGTTCGCCACCGAGACCGCCATCACCAGCGCCGTCGGCACCCGGCGCATGGCGCGGGAGGACGCCCGCGTGCTGGGGATCTTCGGCAGCGGGCGCCAGGCCCGGCGCCACCTGGAGGCCATGTGCGCCATCCGGCCCATCACGGAGGTCAAGGTCTACAGCCGCGACGCCGGCAACCGGCGCGCCTTCTGCGAAACCATGCAACCCTACGTGGACGCGGAGCTCAAGCCCGTGGAACGGCCCGAAGACGCGGCCTGGAACGTGGACATCATCGTCTGCGCCACCGGCAGCAATTTCCCCGTGGTCTTCGGGCGGTGGCTCCAGGAGGGGGTCCACGTCACCTCCATCGTCGGCAGCAACAAGGAGCTCTTGATGGAAGGGCTGGTGAGCCGCCCGCGCCGGGAGCTGGATGACGAGGTGCTGGCCCGGGCCGACGTGATCGTGGCGACCCTCGTTCAGCAGGGTATCCAGGACGAGCAGGGCGACCTGCTGGAACCCGTGCAGAACGGCGTGATTACCTGGGAGGACGTCAAGGACCTGAGCGCCCTGGTGACCGGCAAGGTCCAGGGACGCCGGAGCGATCGGGACGTCACCCTCTTCAAGCAGAACAGCGATCAGGGCGTGGGATACATGGCGCTGGCACGGTTGGCCCACGACAAGGCCCGGGCGGCCGGCGTCGGCACGGAGTTCTAGTGTCTTGGCCGAACAGGACACTAACGCGTCTTTGAGCGCTCTCGAGCGTCACCGCTATTTCTTCCTGGCCTCCCTTGGAACGGTCCTTTACGTAACCTGCCTCGGGTTGCGCGACCTGTGGTTTCCCAACGAGCCCAACGTCGCCCAGACCGCCCTCGCCATGCACCTGAGCGGGGACTGGATCGTGCCGCGCCGCATGGGGGTCGTGTGGCTCGACTATCCGCCGTTGATCTACTGGGCGGGCTCCCTCTTCTCCGCCATGCTCGGCGCCATGAGCGAGGTGTCGTTGCGGTTGTCCTCGGCCCTGGGCGCCATTGTCCTGGCGCTTGTCACTTGCGCCATGGGCTCGCGTTGGTTCGGGCCTTGCGCCGGGCTGTGGGCGGGTTTCGTGCTGTTGACGTTCCCCCAGTTCGCGTTCCAGGCCGTCGGCTACCGTCCGGACATGCTGTTCAGCCTGTTCATCGCCTCGGGGCTCGTGGTCTACGCTTCCGGCGCCGGCCTGGAGCCGTGGTTGCCGGCGAGGGTCGCGGGGTTCGTCCTGTTCGGCCTGGCCATGCTGACGAAGGGTCCTTTGGGACTCCTGCTTCCCGGCCTGGTGCTGTGCCTGTGGCATGGCGCACGGCGGGAGTGGCGTCCGCTCGTCATGCTGGCTCCCCTCGCCCTGGTGAGCCTGGCGCTGTACCTGGCGTGGTTCATCACGTGCGCGTATCAAACCGGCGCGAGCAACATCCTGCAGGAGCTGTGGCAGCAGAACGCGGTACGTTTCGCAAGCGGAGCTCGCGGGCATGCCCGGCCCGTTTACTACTACGCCGCGACGATATGGCCCGACATGGCGCCCTGGAGCCTGCTGTTGCCGTTGGCGTTGTGGTGGATCTGGCGCAAGCGCGCCTGGAGCGACCCCCGGCAGCAGTTGTTGCTGTGGTGGGTCGGGGTATTCTTCGCGTTCCTTTCCGTTGCCGCGACCAAGCGCCAACTGTATCTGCTGCCTGCCTACCCGGCGGCCGCTCTCTTCGTCGGCCAGTGGGTCGCGTCGGTCGTCGGCGGACAGGCCGGGTCCGGCGGGCTCGAGCGGCGCTTCGCCACGGTCGCGGCCGTGCTCGCGGGTTCCCTGCCGGTCCTCCTGGGCGGCATCCTGCTGTCGGCGGCCTTGGGCGTGGACCTGCTGGTGCAGCGGCTCGCGCTGGATCCGTCGGAGACGGCGGTTGCCAGGAGTCTTCGGGCGCCGAGTCTCGGGATCGGTTTCGTGAGCGTCGCCGCGGGCCTTTGGGTCCTGCGCGCGCGGCGTTACCCCGACCTGTCGCGGGCATTGTGCCGGCTCGCCATCGGTATCGTCCCAATCTATTTCCTCGTGTCGTGCTGGTTCATGCCCCGGTTCAATCCGGTCAAGACCTACGAGCCGGCGGGACGCTGGATAGCGGGTAACATCGGTTCGGAAACCGTGGTCGGGCTGGCCAATCCGCGCCGGGGACGGGCCAAGATGGCCGCGTTCGGGTTCTATTCGCGGCGCAACGTGGAGCTTCTGGACACCGAAGATGCGATCGAGCGCTTCCTGCGGGACCATCCGGGCTCCGCCGTGCTTCTGGCCGGCGACGCCGCGGAGACGATTTACGGCCCGGCCAACAGCGATTGGCAGCTTCAGGTGGTGAAGGAGTTGATGGCCGGCGGAGACCGGTACTTCGTCCTGCGGCGCCGATAAGGGGAGCCGGCGCGGCCGTCACCGGTCGCTTTTCGTTTCTTATCCCCGCCCCACAGTGTTAGATTTGGAATATGGAGAGGCATCCGATGAAAAGGTTCCTGGTATCCCTCGCGCTCTTGTTCCTGTTTGCTTCGTTGTTCGCCGTCCCGTCGAGCGCGCAGCAGGTCACCGAGGAAGACCTGGCTCAGAGGGTGACGAAGGCCCAGTTCACGTTCCGTGACTTCGAGAGGGATCCGCGGATGACGTGGTTCCGGCAGAATGTTCGTTACGCCAAGGGGCTTCTCATCATGCCGGTGCTGGTCAGGGGAGGGTTCTTTTTCGGCGGCTCCGGGGGCAGGGGCGTGTTGCTGGCCCAGGACGCCGCGGGCACGTGGAGTTATCCCGCCTTCTACGACGTGGGTTCCGCTTCTTTCGGCCTCCAGTTCGGCGCCGCCGGCGGGCAGGTCATCCTCATGATCATGACCGACCGAGGCCTGAGGAGATTCCTCAACGACAAGTTCCAGCTCGGCGCCGACGCCAGCATCAGCGTGGGTCCCGAAGGGATCGGGGCCAAGGCCGAGATCTTCGACATCTTTTCGTTCTCCCGCGTCAAGGGAATATTCGCGGGTCTCACCATCGAGGGCGGGGTGGTGGTGGTCAACCGGGCCGACAATCAGACCTACTACGGACAGACCAAGATCTCTCCCCGGGATATCCTGCTCCGAAGAAAGCACAAGAACCCGCAGGCGGACGACCTGATCCGGGTCCTCGCCAAAGCGTCGCGCTAGGCCCTCACCCGGCCTTCGGCCACCCTCTCCCAGAGGGAGAGGGGTTGTGTTTGACTACTCGGACAGACTCCTAGTGCGGCGCACGGGCGGGGTTGAAACCCGTCCCTACGCGGCCGGCATGAACTTGTAGAGCGTCACGTCCTCGGTGACGTCCTCGAACACCACCTCCACCGGTTGGTCGCATTCGAGCCTGTCCGGCGACTCGTTCACCACGTTACTTACCATCCGCGGCCCTTCGTCCAGTTGAATGACCGCGAACACGTAGGGTACCTCGCCCTCGAAGCCCGGGTGGTACACCCGATGATAGACGCCGAAGGAGTGGATCCTGCCGCGCCCGGAAGCCTTCTTCCAGTCCCACTCCGTGCTCCAGCAGTGCGGGCAGGTGGAGCCCGGCGGGAACCAGTAGCCGCCGCATTGGCGGCACTGCGGCAACAGCAGCTCGTGGCGCTTGCAGCCCTCCCAGAAGGGCTCGGACTCCACCGTGGGATACGGCAACGGCTTGGCGTACTCGCTCATGACGCTTGTCTTGCGAGGATCATGGCGGACTGGCAGGCGGTGTTGCCGCCATGGCCGCTGACCAGGGCTATCTCGGCGTCCTTCACCTGCCGGTCCGGGCCATGCTCGTGACGGACCTGCCGGACGCCCTCGACGATCTGCAGCATGCCCTCGGTATGGCCCTCCGAGAGCTGCCCGCCCGAAGTGTTGGTGGGCAGCCGGCCGCCCAGCCTGAGGGCCCCGGAGGCGGCGAAGGGGCCGCCCTCGCCCTTCCCGCAGAAGCCGTAATCCTCGAGCTGCAGCAGCACCATCTGGGTGAAGCAGTCGTAGAGCTGGGCGGTGTCCACATCGTCGGGGCCGATGCCGGCCATGCGGTAGGCCGCCTCGCCGGCCTCCTTGGCTCCGGTGGTGAGCATGTTGCTCTCCTCGAACCAGCCGCTTAGACGGTTGCCGAATCCGAAGCCCATGACATAGGCCGGCGGATTCTTGAGGTCCCTGGCGCGCTCCGCCGAGGTCACCACCACCGCGGCGGCGCCGTCGATGTAGATGCTGCAGTCGTAGAGGCAAAGCGGATCGACGATCATCCGGGCGCCCAGGTACTCCTCGATAGTCAACGGTTTCTGGAAGAAGGCGTTGGGGTTCCGGCTCGCGTGCTCCCGGAACGCCACCGCGATGTGGCCCAGTTGCTCCTTGGTGGTGCCGTAGAGCTTCATGTGGCGCCGGGCCGACACCGCGTAGTTGGACGGAGCGCCGAACCAGCCGAACTCCGGCCCGAACTCTCCCTGGTTCTGAATGCCGATGTTCACCCGCTTGCGTGCGGCCTCGGTGCGGTGCGTGCGCGACCAGGTATCCCGCCCGAACCCCACCACGGCCGTGTTGCAGAGCCCCGCGTCGATGGCCATGCAGGCCATGGCCACCCCCAGCACCTGGCTCGCGCCGCCGTTGTCCGTCGACGTGCTGTAGGTGACGTTCAGGCCCAGCGCCTCGCCCACCCGCTGGTGATGGCAATAGACGTCGTCCGGCCCCCGCGTGATCAGCCCGTCCACGTCCGCCTTGGTCAGCCCCGCGTCCGCAATGGCGTTTCGCGCCGCCACCGCGAACATCCCGATGGGACCCATCTCGGGCACCTTGCCGAGCTTGCTGTGCCCGACCCCGGCGATGGCATACTTGCCTCGAAGGTTGCTCATGGGATTCCTCCTGGTGGCCAGTAGGATGGTTCAGTCGATCCGAGAGCCACGATACATGAAACGAGAGGTTTGGGCGAGGGGCGTCCGCGGTCTCGCCTTATGGCAGCCAACCCGCCGGCAGTGGTATGGATGGACCGTTACCATGAGCATGTTTACCATCGGCCATTCCACCCATGCCATCGAATTCTTCGTCGGCCTCTTGGAGCGCCACGGTGTTGGAAAGGTGGCTGATGTCCGTTCGACGCCGTACAGCCGCTTCAATCCGCAGTTCAACCGCGAGTCGCTGGCGCGCGGCCTGGTCTCATACAGCATCGAATACGTGTACCTTGGGCGCGAGTTGGGCGGACGCCCGGATGACCCGGCATGCTACGAGAACGGGCGGATTCGCTACGATCGTGTCGCGGCCACTCCCGTGTTTCAACGGGGACTGGAGCGGCTCATTCACGACGCGGCCGACCACGGCGTCGCGATAATGTGCGCGGAGAAGGAGCCGCTGGAATGCCACCGGACCCTGTTGGTGGCGCAGGCCCTCGACGTCCGGGGCGTCGCCGTCCGACATATCCGGGCGGACGGCACACTGGAAGGCCATGCAGCAGCCATGGACCGGCTCCTGGTCATGCACGGCGACCTGCCGCAAGGGGAGTTGTTCGGACAACATGGCGACCGCATCCAGCGGGCCATCACCCGGCAAACGGCGCGCATGACGGCCAGGAGAAGAAGGACGCCTGCACCGAAGAAACAATCCCGAACCGGCGGCACATGTTGCGGAACTTGAGGGTTGGGGGTGGTGGAGCCGATGGGGATCGAACCCACGACCTCTAGATTGCGAACCTAGCGCTCTCCCAGCTGAGCTACGGCCCCACGCTGCTTGCAGACCTCCAAGGTAGCACTCATCGATCCGCAAGTAAACGCGCATCCGTACCCTTGACACGCCGCCAGCGAGTTTCGTACGCCTGCCTTCAATATGAGAATCGCGTACCTCGATCTCATCTCCGGGATCAGCGGAGACATGACGGCGGCGGCGCTTCTGGACCTGGGGGTGCAGCGTCGGCGCCTCCGGGAGGAGCTGGACAAGCTCCAGGGCGTCGATTTCCGCATCCGGGTGGGGAGGAAGAGCGTCAACGGCATCCGGGCGGTTCGGTTCCAGGTCATTGCCGGGAAGAGCCAGCCCGGACGGCGCTGGTCCGGCATCCGCCGGCTGATCCAGCGGAGCGGGCTGTCCGCGGACGTGAAGGCCCGCGCCATCGCGATCTTCTCGAAACTGGCCGAGGCCGAGGCGAAGGTCCACGGCATCTCGCCGGAGGACGTTCATTTCCACGAGGTCGGGGCGGTGGACTCCATCGTTGATGTCGTCGCCGTCGCCATCGCAACGTGTCATCTGGACATCGATGCCTTCGCCTGTTCCGCGGTGCCGCTGGGCCGGGGCCTGACCCGTTCGCTGCACGGCGTGCTGCCGGTTCCGGCGCCGGCGACACTGGAGTTGCTGAAGGGTTTTCCGGTCGAGGACGCGCGTCTGGAAGCTGAGAACGTCACCCCCACGGGTGCGGCCATCCTTTCGGCCCTCGTTTCGCGGAAGGGCGAGGCTCCGGCCATGTGTATCGATGGTACGGGTTACGGCGCGGGCACGCTGGAGTTCCCCGACCGGCCCAATGTCCTGCGGATCGTGCTGGGAGAGGCCGAGCCCGCGCTGGTCCGCGACCGCATGCTCGTGATGGAGACCCACATCGACGACATGAACCCGGAGATCTACGACTACGTGCTGGACCTCTTGTTCGCCGCCGGCGCCCGCGACGTGACGCTGTCGCCGGTCCAGATGAAGAAGAACCGGCCGGGCACGTTGTTGCGCATCGTCGCGGAGCCCGAGCTCAGGGACGCGCTCGCCGGGATCGTGCTGCGGGAGACATCGACCCTTGGTGTGCGGTGCTACGCGGTGGAGCGGCTGGTGTTGCGGCGCAGCACACAAAAGCTCAAGACCCGTTTCGGCACCCTCACGGTGAAAGTCGCGGAGGAGCTTGGCGGCGGGAAGCGGGCGACGCCGGAGTACGACGAGGCGCGGAAGGTTGCGGCGTCGAAGAAGGTGCCGTTGAAGGCCGTCTACGACGAGGTTACCCGCTGCTTCCACGGCGCTGGGCGTTAGCCAGTGTCCTGTCCCACGCTCACATGATCTGTTTCAGGTAGTCGAGTTGGACCTGCCGCTGAAACAGGCTTCCCAGGTCCGACCGTGTCTCCTGCGGTCCGGCCGCGCTCGGGGCGCCAAGGAAAGGGATCTTCCCGAGGCAGGGGATCCTGGTCATCTCCTGGAGGGTCCGTGCGTTGGTTGCGGTGGCGGGGGTGCCCTCGCTCTCCATGTCGTTCAGGATGTAGCCGCAGATGTTCAGACCCATGCACGCTCCGTGTTCGAGGGTCAGGATGGCGTGGTTGATGGCGCCGAGGCGGTTGCCCACCACCACCAGCACCGCCAGGCCCAACTCCCGCGCCAGGTCCGCGTAGGTGTAGTCGGAGACCAGCGGCACCATCAGGCCTCCCGCGCCCTCCACGAGCATGAGGTCGTGGGCCGCGCCCATGTCGTGGCACAGCCGCACCAGGAAATCCGGCCGGATCCGGACGGCGGCGTGGGCTGCCGCCACGCTGGGGGCCGCGGGGACTCCCAGCCGGTAGGGGCAGATCCGGTCGATGGCCTGGTTGCTGCCGGCCGCGGCCTTGAGGAAGGTCGCGTCCTGGGGTACCAGGTGCCCCTTTTCGTTGCGGCACCCGGACTCCGCGGGTTTCATCACCCCGACCTTGAATCCGGCGTCCTTGAAAGCGGCGGCGAGCCCGCACGCCACCAGGGTCTTGCCCACGCCGGTGTCGGTGCCGGTGATGAAGAAGCCGCGGCTCATCGGGCTTCCGTGACTTGCCGGATGGAGTCCCGCACCACGTTCACCAGGGTTTCCAACTCGCCATCGCTGATGGTCAAGGGCGGCAGCATGATGAGGGTGTCTCCCAGCGGACGCACGATGACGCCCCGGCGCCGGGCTTCCAGCACCACCTGGTTGGCGATACGCACGCCCGGGTCGTAGCGTTCCCCGCGCTCCTTGTCCCTCACCAACTCCATCCCGGTCATGAAGCCCCGCTGGCGTATCTCGCGTACGTGGGGGAGGGCGAGGACATCGTTCCGGAGCCGGTCCTCCAGCCAGGCGATCTTGACGGGGACCTTCTGCATCAGCGCGTCCTTCTCGAAGATGTCGAGCCCGGCCAGCGCCACCGCGCAGCCCAGGGGGTTGCCGGTGTAGGTATGGCCGTGGAAGAAGCTCTTGAACTCGCCGTATTCTCCCAGGAACGCCGAGAAGATCTGCTCGGTGGCGAAGGTGGCGGCCAGCGGCAGGTACCCGCCGGTGATGCCCTTGCCGACGCACATGAGGTCCGGGCTGACGCCGTCGTGCTCGCACGCCCACATCCGCCCGGTGTGGCCGAAGCCCGTGGCCACTTCGTCCGCGATGAACAGGACGCCGTTGTCCGTGCAGATGTCGCGGACCGCCTTGACGTAGCCGGCGGGCTGAGGCCACATGCCCGCGGCTCCCTGCATGACCGGCTCCATGATGAAGGCCGCCAGCCGGTCTTTCTCCCGGCTGACCGTGTCCCGGGCCTCCGCCACCGACCGCTCCATGGCTTCGGCCTCACCGAGGTCCTGCTCCCGCTGGTAGGCGTATGGGGGCCTCACCGACAGGGCGGGGAACAGCAGGTCCCGGTGGAAATGATGGAACAGGTCGCTGTAGCCCACGCTCATGGCCCCTACCGTGTCGCCGTGATAGGACTCTTCCAGCCGCGCGAACAGGGTCCTCCGGGTCTCGCCCCGCAGTTGCCAGTACTGGACCGCCAGCTTGAGCGCCACCTCCACCGCGGTGGCGCCGCTGTCCGAGTAGAACACGCGGGTGAGGCCCTCCGGCACCAGGGCCGCGAGGCGGGCGGCCAGCTCGATGCCGGGCGCGTGGCTCAGCCCCAGGAAGGTCGAGTGCGCGATACGGTCGGTCTGGGCCTTGAGGGCCTCATCCAGTTCCGGACGGCGGTGGCCGAACAGGTTGCACCAGAGCGACGACACCCCGTCGAGGTAGCGGTTGCCGTCGACGTCGATGAGATAGCTGCCTTCCCCCTCGGCGATTATGCAAGGGTCTTCGCCGATCCATTCCTGCATCTGGGTGAAAGGGTGCCACAGATGCGTGTGGTCCATGCGCTTCAGGGTCTCGTACTTGTTGCTCATGTATTCGTCCGGAATCGGGCTCAGGTTTAGGGCGACCGCCGGTCGCCCCTACGGTTATGATCGTCGCGGCGGTACCGCTAGCCGGCCACGATGTATCTTGCCTTTCCGAAGGCTTCGAGGGCCTGTTCCATTTGTTCCGTCGTGTGGGTCGCCATGGTCGTGACCCGCAGCCGCGACGTTCCCGGCGGCACCGTGGGCGGACGGATGCCCTGCACGTAGAGGCCCGCTTCCAGGAGGCCAGCCGCGAGCCGCATGCACGGCTGTTCCTCTCCCACCATGACGGGGATGATCTGGGTGCTGCCGGTCACGGCGTAGCCGAGTTGCTCCAGGCCGTTTCGGAGGCGCTGGGTGTTGCGCTGCAACGCGCATTGCCGCTCCGGCTCCTTTTTCACCATCTCCACGGCCGCCGCGGCCATGGCCAGCACCACCGGCGGCAACGAGGTGGTGAAAATGAAGCTGCGCGCCCGGTTGATGAGCAGGTCCTTCAGTTTCGCCGTGCCGGCCACATACGCGCCGAAGGCCCCCAGGGCCTTGCCCAGGGTACCCATCTGCACCAGCACCCGGTCCCCGAGTCCGAGCTCCGCCACCACCCCGGCGCCGTCCGGTCCCCGGACCCCGGTGGCGTGGGCTTCGTCCACCATCACCATGGCGCCGTGGCGCTCGGCCAGCGCCACGATTTCTCCGAGCGGCGCGATGTCCCCGTCCATGCTGAAGATGGATTCCGTCGCGATGAGCTTGCGCGCCGTGGCCGGCGCCTCCTCGAGCAGGCTCGCCAGGTGGTCCATGTCGCAGTGGCGGTAAACCGAAACCGCCGCACGCGAGAGCCGGCAGCCGTCGATGATGCTGGCGTGGTTCAACTGGTCGCTCAGGACCACGTCGTCCTTCTCCACCAGCGTGGCGATGATGCCGACGTTGGCCTGGTAGCCGCTGTTGAACACCAACGCCGCCTCGGTTCCCTTGAACCGCGCGATGCGCTGCTCCAGTTCCTCGTGCGCGGTCATGTTGCCGGAGATGAGCCGCGACGCGCCCGAGCCGCAGCCGTACCGGTCCAGCGCCTCCCGGGCCGCCTCCTTCAGGGCAGGATGGTTGGCCAGCCCCAGGTAGTTGTTGGATGAGAGGTTCAGCACTTCCCGCCCGTTCAGGCACACGGTGGCGTCTTGCTCGCCGTCGACGACCTTCAACTGCCGGTAGAGGTTCCGGCTCCTGATGTCCTCCAGTTGTCGTTCGATGAAATCGGCCATGGCTCCGGTTGGGTAGATAGCAGAAATACCGTCCCCGAACCAGAAACCTTGTACATTGCCTGGGCCCTTGCTCCGACCGGCGTGGCCGCGTTTCGCGTTGACTTTGGCAGATCCGTACCTAGATTTTTTAGACTACCGGAAATCCGGAGGAATCATGGACATCAATCGTCTGACCGAAAAATCGCAGGAAGCGCTGCGCCAGGCCCAGACCCTGGCCTCGCGGCGCAACCACCAGGGGGTGGACGTCGAGCATCTTCTCGCCGCCCTGCTGGAGCCGGCCGACGGCGTCGTCACGGCGTTGCTGGCCCAGACCGGCGTCTCCGTGGCGGCGGTGAAGAAGGGGCTCGACCAGGAGCTTGACCGCATTCCGCGGGTGACCGGGGCGGGAGCGGCGGCCGGGCCGGAGCAGATCTACGTCACCCAGCGGCTGTCCCGCCTGTTCACCGGGGCCGAGGACGAGGCCCGGAACCTCAAGGACGACTACATCAGCGTCGAGCACCTGTTGCTGGCGATTCTCGAAGAGGGAGGCAAGGCGAGCCAGGTGCTTCGAGCCAACGGCGTCGGCCGCGATACCTTGCTGGAGGCGCTGCAGAAGGTGCGCGGCCACCAGCGCGTCACGAGCCAGAACCCCGAAGGAACCTACCAGGCCCTGGAGCGCTACGGCCGTGACCTCACCGGGCTCGCGTCGCAGGGCAAGCTCGACCCCGTCATCGGCCGGGACGAGGAGATCCGCCGGGTGGTGCAGGTGCTGTCGCGCCGCACCAAGAACAACCCCGTGCTCATCGGCGACCCCGGCGTCGGCAAGACCGCCATCGTGGAGGGGCTGGCGCTTCGCATCGTGGCGGGCGACGTGTCCGAGGGGCTCAAGCGGAAGCGCATCGTGGTGCTGGACATGGGGCTGCTCATCGCCGGCGCCAAGTACCGAGGCGAGTTCGAGGAACGCCTCAAGGCCGTGCTCAAGGAGGTGCAGGAGTCCTCGGGCGAGGTGATCCTGTTCATTGACGAGCTGCACACCGTGGTGGGGGCGGGCGCCGCCGAAGGGGCCATGGACGCCAGCAACCTGCTGAAGCCCATGCTGGCCCGCGGCGAGCTCCATTGCATCGGCGCCACCACCCTGGACGAATACCGCAAGTACGTGGAGAAGGACCGTGCTCTGGAGCGGCGCTTCCAGCCGGTGACCGTGGACCAGCCCACGGTGGAGGACACCGTCTCCATCCTGCGGGGGCTGCGCGAGCGCTACGAGCTGCACCACGGGGTGCGCATCAAGGACGGTGCGCTGGTGACCGCGGCGGTGCTGTCGCACCGCTACATCAGCGACCGCTTCCTGCCGGACAAGGCCATCGACCTGGTGGACGAGGCGGCCTCCAAGCTGCGCACCGAGATCGACTCCATGCCCGCCGAGCTGGACCAGGCTTCGCGCCAGGTGATGCAGCTCGAGATCGAGCGCGAGGCCCTGCGCAAGGAGAGCGACGACGCCTCCCGGGACCGCCTGGCCAAGCTCGAGAACGAGCTCGCCAACCTCAAGGAAGAGGCCAACAAGCTCAAGGCGCGCTGGGAGATGGAGAAGGACGCCATCGCCCGCCTGCGCAAGCTCAAGGAGGAGATCGACGAGACCCGCCGGGCCATGGAGCAGGCGGAGCGCGAGTACGACCTCAACCGCGTGGCCGAGCTCAAGTACGGCAGGCTGAGCGAGCTCGAAGGTAAGCTGGCCAGGCAGGAGGAGAGCCTCAGGACCGAGGACGGCGGCGTGCTGCTCAAGGAGGAGGTGGACGAGGACGACATCGCCGAGGTGGTGTCGCGCTGGACCGGCGTGCCGGTGTCGAAGCTGCTGGAGGGAGAGCGGGAGAAGCTGCTGCGCCTGGGCGACCACATGCACAAGCGTCTCATCGGACAGGACGAGGCGGTGTCGGCGGTGGCCGACGCGGTGGTGCGGGCTCGCTCGGGCCTCAAGGACCCCAACCGGCCCATCGGCTCGTTCATCTTCCTGGGCCCCACGGGCGTGGGCAAGACCGAGCTGGGGCGGGCGCTGGCGGAGTTCCTGTTCGACGACGAGGCCAACATGGTGCGTCTCGACATGTCCGAGTACATGGAAAAGCACACCGTGGCGCGGCTCGTGGGCGCTCCGCCGGGATACGTGGGCTACGACGAGGGCGGCCAGCTCACGGAGGCGGTGCGCCGCCATCCCTACGCGGTGGTGCTGTTCGACGAGGTGGAGAAGGCCCATCCTGACGTCTTCAACGTCATGCTACAGATCCTCGACGACGGCCGCCTGACCGACGGCCACGGCCGCACCGTGGACTTCAAGAACACGGTGGTGATCATGACCTCCAACATCGGCAGCCAGCTCATCCTGAACTACAGCGACAGCGGCTACGACGCCATGAAGCGGGAGGTTCTGGACGTCCTGCGGCGGGAGTTCCGGCCGGAGTTCCTGAACCGCGTCGACGACATCGTGGTGTTCCACGGCCTCACCCGCGACGATCTCCGGCAGATCGTCGAGATCCAGCTCGGGCATCTGCGCGAGCGCCTGGACGAGCGTCACATCAGCCTGGAGCTCACCCAGAAGGCCAAGGACCACTTCGCCGACACGGGTTACGATCCCGCCTACGGCGCCCGGCCGCTCAAGCGGCTGATCCAGAAAGAGCTCGAGACCGCCCTGGCCCGGAAGCTCCTGGCCGGCGAGGTCAAGGACCACAGCCGGGTGGTGGTGGACCACGACGGCAGCGACCTGACGGTGTCGGCCTCGGCGGTGGCGGACGCCGCCTAGTGTCCTGTCCCACGTAATTCTTTACCGAGATGCGCCGGATTTCTTGTTGTCGGCAAGGCGCGATGACGAGCAGTGGCGGGCACCAGGCGAGGAAGAGCAACGCAGCCGACGACGAGAAAGACCAGCAGATCGGTAAAGAATTACGTGGGACAGGACACTAGGGAGGGAAAGCCTGTGCGAGTCGTTGAGAACGGGCTGGAACGATCGATCGGGTATGGACAAGATCCGGGACGGCTGATATGGTGGGCGGGCGTTTATGGAAGTGCTCATGTTCGACACCCACAAAGCCGTCAAGGCACTCAAGCAGGCCGGTTTCGACGACAGCCAGGCGGAGGCCGTCGTTGCCACCGTGGGCGATGCCATTGGCGAGAACGTAGCCACCAAGGGCGACACTCTCGCGCTCAAGGCCGACATTGGCGAGTTGAGGACCGATTTTTCCGGATTGAGGACTGAGTTCGCCGACTTCAAGACGGAGATCAAGGCCGACATTGCCGAGTTCAAGGCGGAAATCTATCGCCATCTCTGGCTCATGGGGGCCGGCATCGTCGGCCTGACGGTTACTTTGGTGAAGTTGATTCCCTGACCACGGTCACACCCGTGACATCAGACCGCTTCCTCTTGCCGCGTGGGCGACACGCTGTTTCAAAGCATCTCGCGCCGGGAACGATTTGCAATGCCCGCCGGGGCTGGCTAGAATTCCCGGATGCAGTCTCTCCTCAGAAAAAACATCGAAGAACTGGAAGGTTACACGCCGGGAGAGCAGCCCAAGCGGGCCGACCTCATCAAGCTCAACACCAATGAGAACCCCTATCCGCCGTCCCCGCGGGTGTCGGCGGCCGTTCGCAGGGAGCTCACCTCGTCCCTGCGCCTCTATCCCGATCCCGTGGCATTGGAGCTGCGGAAACGCGCCGCCGTCCTCTACAACGTCCGGACGGAGAACGTCATGGCGGGCAACGGCTCGGACGAGTTACTGTCGATTCTGATGCGCTGCTACGTGGGCGAGGGCGATTGTGTGTCCTACCCGGTCCCTACCTACAGTTTGTACGAGACGCTGATCGCCATCCAGGGCGGTGAGAGCCTCACGGTTCCCTATCCGGACGACTTCGCCATACCGGCGCCGCTCTACTCCCAGTCGAGCAAGGTGACCATCCTGTGCAATCCCAACGCTCCCTCGGGGACCCTGGAGCCGGTGAGCGAGATCGCCCGGCTGGCGCGTTCGGTGGCCGGTTTGCTGATCGTGGACGAGGCCTACATCGACTTCGCGGACACGGACGAAAGCGCCATTGCGCTGGTCAAGCGATTTCCCAACCTGGTGGTGCTGCGCACCTTCTCCAAGGCCTTCTCGTTGGCGGGAATGCGCGTGGGGCTGGCTTTCGGCAGCGAGGATATCGTGCGCAACATGCTCAAGGTCAAGGATTCCTACAACCTCTGCCGCCTGAGCCTGACGGCTGCGCTGGCGGCCCTGGAAGACGTGGAGTGGATGAGGCGGAACGTCGGGCGGATCCAGCGCACCCGCAAGACGCTGATCCGGGGCCTGCGCAAGCTGGGCTTCGACGTGCAACCGTCCCAGGCGAACTTCGTGATGGCGAAGCTGGGCAGCGACAGCATCCGCTGGCTGCACGAGGGGCTCAGGGACAGGGGCATCCTGGTGCGGTTCTTCGACACTCCCGAGCTTTGCAACATGATGCGGGTGACGGTGGGCAGGCCCCAGGAAATCCGCGCGCTGCTCACGGAGACGGAGGCCCTGCTGCGGGGCCGGGGTGTCACCCAGAGGGCGTCGTAGCGGCGGGCGCGGGCGGGTTTGAGACCGGCCCCTGCACCGAATGTTGCCTGCCCGGGACGAAGCCCGCTACTGTACCGCGACGTTCAGGCGCCGGTTCTCTTCCACCCGGATCTTCACGATCCTGCGGCCTTCCACGTCGACGATGGTGAGCCGGTGGCCGTCGGTCTCGATCTTCTCGCCGCCTCGGGGTATGCGCTTCAGCTTGGCCAGTACGAACCCGGCGAGGGTGTGGTAGTCCACCGACTCCTCGAAGGGCAGGTCGTAGTCCGACTGGAGGTCCCGGAGCAGGGCGGAGCCGGACACCACCAGCGAGCCGTCCGGCAGCCGCTCCACCGGGCCGCGCTCCTCGGCGTCGTACTCGTCGCGGATCTCGCCGACGATTTCCTCGATGACGTCCTCCAGCGTCACCAGCCCCTCCACCTCGCCGTACTCGTTCACCACCAGGGCCAGGGCCATGCGCCGCCGCTGCAGGTCCTTCAAGAGCTGGCTGATGGCCAGCGAGCTGGGCACGAAGAAGGGCGGATGCAGCATGTTGCGGAGGTCGATGGGCTCGTTGGCCTGCATCGCCCGCAGGATGTCCTTGTTGTAGGCGATGCCCAGGACCTGGTCGAGGTCGTTCTCGTACACCGGCAGGCGGGAAAAGCCGCTCTCGACGAAGTTCCCCAGGACGTCGGCGGGCTCGGTCCCGATATCGACGGCGTGTATCTCGGTGCGCGGGATCATCACGGCCCTTACCGGCGTGTCCACGAAGTCGAAGACGCTGTGGATCAGCTCCTTCTCGGTCTCGTCGAAGATCCCCTTGGCGGTGCCTTCGCGGATGAGCGACTTGACCTCTTCCTCGGAAATGAAGCTGGCGGAGCCGGTTTCCTTGCCGCCGAACAGCCGCAGGACCATATTGCTGGATCGGGTCAGGATCTGGACCAGGAACGACGTGCTCCTGGAGATGGCGTCGATGGGAAGCGCCACGAAGAACGCGATGCGCTCGGAGTAGCGCAGCGCCAGGGACTTGGGCACGAGCTCGCCGAGGACCAGGCTCAGATAGGCGATGGGCAGGACGACGATGAGGATGGCGGCGTAGTTGCCCCAGGTCTCCGCGTAAGGGAACGGCAGCGACTGGAGGTGCGGCTGCAGCACCCGGATGGCCCCGGCGCCGCCGATGGCGGAAGCCAGGGTGCCGACGAAGGTGATGCCGATCTGGACCGTGGCGAGGAACCGGTCGGGCTCCTCCTTGAGCCGGCCCAGAGCCGCGGCCGAGCGCGCGCCCCTGCCGCGAACCTGGTCGATGCGGGTCCTGCGCGTGGCGATCACGGCGATTTCCGCGGCGGCGAAAAAGCCGTTGGCCAGGATCAACAAAAAGATGACGGTTCCACCCAACCATATGCTGTCAAGCATGAATCAATCTCCCGTCCGGGAATGCCGGGACGCAAAAGGGCAATGAAGAATCCCGCCCCCGGACGAGCCGGGCGCGGAGAATTCCCGCGGACGTTCAGTTCACTCTAGGGGCACATGGGTCCCGGTGGACCAATCGAGACGTTGAGGAAGCAGGGGAGGGCGATGAGAGCCTTCAGGGGTGAAATACGCGACGGAGGCTTACTGTCATCTTGTGGGTCATCTGACATTGACGGACTCCTTGTCTCCGTTACGCCGGAGACGGGCGTTGGATTAGGAAGAAAATTTCCTTCATCTGCGGCCAAAATGCAAGACCCTTCCATACCCGGGATGGGAACAGCAAGCTAGTTGACCTGTCAACCCTTATCCGTTATTCAGACCATCTTGAGCGTTTGGCCAATGACGACGCGCCGAGTCCCACGACTGCTGAAGGAATGTCTTGCTGGCGGGACCTTAGCGCCGGGCGACGCCCTCCTGCTGTCCAGTGTCGAGGGGGATGAGTTCACGGCGCTGCTTCAAGCGGCCGCGGAGTTGCGCGACCGGCACAAGGGCCGGACCGTCACCTTCTCCCCCAAGGTCTTCATTCCGCTGACCAATCTCTGCCGCGACTTCTGCGGCTATTGCACCTTCCGCAAGGCGCCCGGGGAGGACGGTGCCAAGACTCTGTCGCTGGACGAGGTGCTGGAGACGGTGCGGCGGGCCGGGGCCATGGGCTGCACCGAGGTGCTGTTCAGCCTGGGCGACAAGCCGGAAGCGATCTATCCCGAGATGCGGGAGTTCCTTGCGCAAGGAGGCTACCGCAGGACGCTGGAATACCTGTACGACGCCTGCCGCGTGGTGCTGGAAGAGACCGGGTTGCTGCCCCACGCAAACCCTGGCCTCATGGCCCGCGCCGACCTGGAGCGGCTGCGGCGGGTCAACGTGAGCATGGGGCTCATGCTGGAAAACGTCAGCGAGCGCCTCACGGAACCCGGCGGCCCCCATGCCGAGGCTCCCGACAAGAAGCCGGCGGCGCGGCTCCGGACCCTGGCGGAGGCGGGTCGGTTGCGTATCCCTTTCACCACCGGGATCCTCATCGGTATCGGCGAGACTTGGGAGGAGCGCATCGCGTCGCTGTACGCCATCCGGGAGCTGCATGAGCGCTACGGCCACATCCAGGAAGTGATCGTGCAGAACTTCCGCGTGAAGCCCGAGATTCCCATGCGTGACCAACCACACGCGGACTACGCCGAGGAGGCCAGGACCATCGCCCTGGCGCGGTTGATCCTGGGCGGCGACATGAACGTCCAGGCGCCGCCCAACCTGACGCCGGAATGCTACGAGTGGTACCTGAACGCGGGCATCAACGACTGGGGCGGCGTGTCCCCCGTCACCCGCGACTTCATCAACCCCGAAGCTCCCTGGCCCGAGCTGGAGGAGCTTGCGCGGCGGACAGCGGCGGCCGGCTTCACGTTGAGGCCGCGGCTCCCCGTCTATCCCGAATACATCGCCCGGGCGGAACGGTTCATCGCGCCCGAGTTGATCCCCTACGTAGAGAGGTTGTGCGGCGAGGACGGTCTTGTCGCGGCTGGAGGATACCATGAGCCACATCGAAGCGATGTTCGATTATGACGACGGGGCCGAGCGGCTGAACCGGCTGTTGCCTCGCATCGAGGATCGAGTCGCAGGAATCCTGGAGCGCGCCCTGGAGGGCCGCGAGATCACCCGTGAGGAAGGTTTCGCGCTGTCGGAGGTGGACGGCGACGAGCTCGCCGCCCTGGCGGTCACGGCCGACCTGATGCGGCAGGCCAAGGTGGGCGACCGCGTCACCTACGTGGTGTGCCGCAACATCAACTTCACCAACGTGTGCTACGTCGGCTGCAAGTTCTGCGCGTTCCACACCGGCCCCAACAAGGCCGGGAGCTGGGACCACTCGCTGGAAGAGGTGGCGGACAAGGCCGAGGACGCGTGGAACCGCGGCGCCACCGAGATCTGCATGCAGGGCGGCCTGCCGCGCGGCATGACGCCCTTCTATTACCGGGACCTCTTGCAGTCCATCCGCTCCCGCGTTCCCGGCATCCACATCCACGCCTACTCGCCCATGGAGATCACCTACGGCGTGGAGCTCACCGGCATGCCGCTGGACGACTACCTGCGGATGCTGCGTGACGCCGGCCTCGACAGCGTGCCGGGCACGGCCGCGGAGATCCTCGACGACGAGGTGCGGATGGTGCTGTCGAAGAACAAGGTCAGCACCGAGCAGTGGATGCGGGTGATCCGCACCGCCCACGAGGTGGGCATCTTCACCACCTCCACCATGATGTACGGCCACCGGGAGGACGGCCGCCACTGGGTGAACCACATGCTGCTGCTGCGGGACATCCAGAAGGAAACCGGCGGCTTCACGGAGTTCGTCCCGCTCGGGTTCGTGCACGAGAACACCGCGCTCTACGCCCAGGGACTGGCGCGGCCCGGCCCCACGGAGGAGGAGGACATCCGGGTCCACGCCCTGGCGCGGGTGCTGCTCAACGACAGCATTCCCAACGTACAGGTCTCGTGGGTGAAGATGGGACGGCCGATGTCGCAGCTCTGCCTCCGCTCCGGCGCCAACGACTTCGGCGGCACGCTAATGGAAGAGAGCATCTCGCGGCTGGCCGGCTCCACCGAGGGGCAGATGATCTGGCCCCACGAGTTCCGCTCGCTGATCCGCGAGATCAACCGCATCCCCGCGGAGCGTGCCACGGGCTACGAGATCCTGCGAACGTGGGACGACGGGCCGGAGGTCCTCGCCAGCGATCTCGCGCCTGCCGTGGGCGTGACGGACCAGACGGCCGCCGGCCTGTAGGGGGACAGCGGTGTCCAGGGACTCCAGTTCCGGGACACTCGTCCTCCTCACGGGAGGCACCGGCGGCGCAAAGCTCGTCCTGGGCTTCCACGAGGAGACCGCACCCGAAGACTTGGTGGTGGTGTGCAACACCGCCGACGATTCGGTGGTGCACGGCCTTCACGTATCCCCCGACGTCGACACCATCGTCTACACCCTCGCCGGCCTCATCGATCCCGCCAGGGGCTGGGGTATCCGCGACGATACCTTTGCCGTGCTGGACCAGCTCCAACGGCTGGGCGGCGAGACCTGGTTTCATCTGGGCGACCGGGACATCGCCACCCACCTGACCCGCACGCGCCTCCTGGCCGAGGGGCAGCCGCTGTCGCGCGTCACCGCCGCGCTGTGCCGAGCGCTGAAAGTGAAGTCCACCGTGCTGCCCATGTCCGACCAGCGGGTGGAGACCCGGCTGTCCACTTCGGCGGGGGAGCTTTCCTTCCAGGAGTATTTCGTCAAGGCGCGCTGGCAGCCGGAGGTCCTGAGCTTGCGCTACCGGGGCATCGAAACCTGCGGGCCGTCGTCGGGCTTGCTCGAGGCCATCCACGGCGCTGCCCTGGTGGTTGTGTGCCCCAGCAACCCGGCCACCAGCATCGGCCCCATCCTCGCGGTACCCGGCGTGCGCGCGGCGCTGCGGGAGACACCCGCCAAGGTGGCGGCCGTCAGCCCCATGGTCCAGGGGCGCTCCTTCAGCGGCCCGGCCCACAAGCTCATGGCCACGCTGGGCGTGGAGGCGTCGGTGACCGGGCTTGCCGCGGCCTACCGGGATTTCGTGGACGTGCTGGTCATTGATTCGGAGGACCGCGACCTGCAACCCGCCATCGAGCAGCTCGACATCGAGGTACGTGCCACGTCCATCCGCATGGACACCCTCGACGACAAGAAGCGGCTGGCCCGGGAGCTGCTGCAACTCCTCTCCCTGTCGACCCCGCCCTGATCCGGACGTCATCCCGGCCCCCGCATTCGTTATCTCTGACTTTATCCGGGATTCAGGAAGGGGTGGGTCCGTCCAGGGATCGACACGATTCAAAATTTTCCGGTCAGGTGCTATGGATTTCTGTTCGATCATGAAGGTTGGCGCGCTCATTCCGGTCAAGGGTTTCGAAGGAGCCAAGCAGCGGCTTTCCTCGCGTCTCAGCGGGCCTGAACGCTCGGAGCTGATGAAGGCCATGGTGCACGATGTGCTGGTGGAGGTGACCCGGGCCGCGGGAATCCACCGGATGTATGTGGTCACCGGCTCGCCCGAGGTGGTGGACTGGGTTTCGGCTCTGAGTGTCGAGGTTATCCGGGAACGCGAAGAGACGGGTGAGACCGATGCGGTTCACTTCGCCCTCGACGTGATGAGAGCGGCGGACATGGACGCCGCCCTGGTCCTGCCGGGGGACATCCCCCTGCTGCGCGCCGAGGACGTGGAGTCCGTGCTCGAAGCGGTTCCCGCCAACCCGGAGCCGCCCCTTGCCGTTCTGGTACCCTCGCACGATCGCATGGGTACCAACGCGCTGCTGCTGGCGCCCCCGGACGTGCTCCGGCTCCGCTTCGGCCACGACAGCTTCCGCTATCATCTGGACGAAGCGGGAGCCCGTGGCGCCTCCGTCAAGGTGCTTGAGAACTCACGGATCGCGTTGGACATCGACGAGCCTGCCGATCTTGAGCAGCTCATTTGCCGGCTGGAGAGCGGACGCACCCATGATCGCCTTGCGGCCATGAAGGACAATGGCAGCAGCTTCTTCGCCAAGGCGGGTTGACGGCCGCCCGCCCGCGCCATCATCGTTTCCCGTTCATGCAGTATGCAGGTTGATGCGGCGCCTTGAGATCATCGGCGTAGAGGGCCTCGGCGAGATCGCGCCCGGCGACGCGCTGGGGAGCCTCGTGGTGGAGGCGTGCGCGCGGCTGGGAGTCACGCTGTTGCCCGGCGACGTCCTGGTGCTGGCGCAGAAGATCGTGTCCAAGTCCGAAGGCCGCGCCGTGGACCTCCGCACCGTAAAGCCGTCCGTTGGGGCTTCGCGGCTCTCGGCCGAGCTCGACGGCAAGGATCCGCGTCTGCTGGAGCTTATCCTGGGGGAGAGCCGCCGCATCGTGGCCAAGGGCCGCAGCACCATCGTCGTGGAAACCCATCACGGCTTCGTGTGCGCCAATGCCGGCATCGACCTGTCGAACATCGGCGTGGAGCGGGCCCTGCTGCTGCCCAAGGACCCCGACGGTTCCGCCCGGCGCATCCGGGAAGAGGTACAAGGGCTCACCGGGGCCGCCGTGGGCGTCCTCATCACCGACACGTTCGGGCGTCCCTGGCGCCTGGGCACCACCGACGTGGCCATCGGCGTGGCCGGCTTCGGCCCGCTCATCGACTACCGTGGCGGGAAGGACCCTTACGGATACGAGCTCAAGGCCTCCGTCACCGCCGTGGCCGACCAGATCGCTGGAGCGGCGGAGCTGGTCATGGGAAAGACCAGCCACGTTCCTGCCGCCATCGTCAGAGGTTGCGAGTTGCCTCAAGGAGACGGCTCAGCGCGGGAGCTGATCCGCCCAGCCGAGGACGACCTGTTCCGCGGCCACTAGCGTTCCGTGCCCGGAATACGCCCCTCCAACCCCCTCTCCCGCTGGGAGAGGGTTGGGGTGAGGGCGCCCCGCCGCAAGCAGCCCGCTTATTTGTCGGACCCGGCGCCGGCATGCTATGAGCCTTCACATGCAAGATTCCATTTCAATCGCAATCGTGGGAGGGACCGGGAGTCTGGGAATGGGCCTGGCTGGGCGCCTGGCGCGGCCCGGCGTGCGGGTCCTTATCGGTTCGCGGGACGCGCAACGCGGCGCGGACGCGGCCAAGGACCTGAACGAGCGGCTCGGCACGAACTTCGTCGAGGGCATGGTCAACGCCGACGCCGTGCGGGAAGCGGAGCTGGCCGTCATCTCCGTTCCGTACGAGGGCCAGGAAAAGATGGTGACCGACCTGGCGGAGGAACTGCGCGGGAAGATCGTCATCGACGCGGTGGTGCCGCTGCTCAAGGGCCGGCCGTTCGTGCCCGAGGCGGGCTCGGCGTTGCTGGAGGCTCAGAAGATCCTGGGCGACGGTACCCCGGTCATCGGCGCCCTGCACAACATCTCGGCGCTGGACCTCGGCGCCCCGGACGAACCCCTGGGCGACGTCCTGGTGTGCGGCGACAGCAGGGAGGCCAAGGAGCGCGTCATCGAGCTGCTGGAGCGTATCGGCGCCACCGGGCTCGACGCCGGCCCCGCGGCCAACGCCTATGTGGTAGAGGGGCTCACCGGCGTGCTCATCGCCCTCAACCGCCGCTACAAGTCGAAGCACGCCAGCGTCAGGATAACCGGAATCCACTAAAGGAGGCGGATCCATGAGCCTGCCCGTCATCGATGCCGACGGCCATGTGATCGAGGACGAATCCATCGTCGATTACATCGAGGAGCCCTACCGCAGCCAGGCGAGCAAGCGCATCCTGACGCGGGTCTTCCCCTCCCTGGACCATCATCACCTGGGGCTCAAGTACCTGAGCGAGGGCGCCTTCGGCGGTGGCGAACCCGTGACCCCCGAGGACTGGCGCTCGTTCGTGGAGGAGGCGGGGTTCGAGTGCAGCGTGCTGTACCCCACCTGGGGCCTCGCCATGGGCAACATCAGCATGCCCGACTGGGCCTGCGCGGTGGCCCACGCCTACAACAGCTGGCTCCACGACCGCTACATCAAGGACAACCCGCGGCTCAAGGGCATGGCACTGATCCCGCTGCAGGACCCGCAAGAGGCGGTGAAGGAGTTGCGCCGCGCGGTCACCGAGTTGGGCATGCTCGGGGCCATGCTGCCCTCGCGTGGGTTGCCCATGGATCTGGGGCACAAGGCCTACTGGGACGTCTATGCCGAGGCCGAACGGCTGGGTTGCGGGCTCGCGGTGCACGGCGGCTGCCACCACGGCATGGGCCTCGACACCCTTGAGGCCTTCGTTCCCATCGCTGGGCTGGGACATCCCTTCAGCCTGATGATCGCGTTCTCGGGGATGGTCTATCACGGCGTGTTCGACCGCTTCCCCAACCTGCGGGTGGCCTTCCTGGAAGGGGGCGCCGGTTGGCTGACCTTCTGGATGGACCGCATGGACCGCTCCCACGGCTTCTTCGGGGAGTGGAACTCCCACGGCAACTACCACGGCCCCGATCCGGAGCATGAGCCCAGCCGGTACGCTACGCTGGACAATGTCTTCGTGGGCTGCGAGGGCGGGGAGAACGGGCTCGACTACCAGATCCAGCGGGCCGGC
>JAJDTQ010000266.1 GCA_022827045.1 Candidatus Binatia bacterium | reverse complement strand
CATGAATCCCGGATAGATCATGTCGTTGGCCACCGCGTACAGCATGATCAGTACGGCTCCCGGGCAGGGGACCATGCCCGCCGCCAGGGCCAGGAGGCCGCCTTCGAGGTTGCCGCCGTCGCCGGGACCGTGATCGCCGCCAGGACCGGCGCCATGGCTGTGCGAACGCTCATGACCGTGTTCATGTCCGTCACCGACCGTGACGCCGGAGACCGGACTCCCTGCCGTCCGTGCGGCCTGGTACAGCATGTACAAGCCTATCCCGACAATGATGAGAAAGCTCGCGGCCCGTACGCCGGGCACCTCGGAAAGTCCGATCCCGAAGCCGGCCTTGAGGACAATGTCCGCCAGCCAGACGATGACGATGGCCGCGATGACGTGGACGATGGCGACCTGTATGGCCATGACGACGCCGCGAGCCACCCGCGCTTCCCGACCGAGGAAGTACGAGATGATGATGAACTTCCCGTGTCCCGGGCCGAACGCATGGAAGATGCCGTAGGCGAACGCGATAACGAGGCCAAGGAAGAACGCCCCGAGGTCGTCGCCGCGCTCGATAGCCTTCATGTAGGTGGCGATCTCGGCGTTGGCCCGGCGCTGGAACGCCTTGATGGTTTGGGCGAACGCCGCGAGGGCGCCACGGTTGTCCTCGACGACTTCGACTTCGGGAGTCACGCTCGTCGTCTGCGACATCGACGGCGAAGCGGCAACCAGTCCCGCGAGCAGTCCGGCGCCCGCCATCAGGACGCATTCGGCCAGCCTCGGGCGCCATTTCCTGCACTCGGTCACGGTTCACGCTCCGCACTTGAGGGTTACGGGCCGGGGATGGCCGTCCTGCTCACCCTTGCCGCGCCCGACCCGAAACTTGCAACCCGGCTTCAGCGCGCCCATCACCCTCAGGAACCTCGACGGGGCGAAGCCGAAGTCCACCTCGTTCTTGTGGTCCAACAGACTGACGACTACGGGACCTTTACCCGGATCGGCGGGCGGTGCGACCGGCACGGAGAAATCGATGACGAGCCGTTTCTCCACGATCCTCGCCGTGAAGCGATCGATCTCGTGGCCCTCGCGTTTTCCCCCTCCCGCCCACACGTGCACGTGGTAGTCGGAGTCGCCCAGCGGATCAAACATGCCGGCACGGAGCTCCCGCATCTCCGAGCGCACCAAGAAGCCGTCGCCGTCCCGGTCGTAGGACCGGATGGCATGAGAGCTGTAGTATTCGTCGAACCGCCACGTGAACGCGAGCCCCTTGACCCGGTGGTCCTCCAGCTCGAACGTCATCCACGCCTCGACCCAAACGTGAGGATTGGCGCGCGCCGGCGGCGGCGCCAGTGAGAGGGCGATAAGCAGCGCGGGCAGAATCGTAGTGACGAGGTACAACATCCTTTCAGGATTCGGCATGTGACCCTTCATGTCAACACGACGGCAAACTACAAGTTCGCGCCCTCCCGCCACGCTCCCGGATGCCGGAGGTTCCGGGAGTAGGCCACATCGAACCCTTCCTCCATGAGCCGCGACGGTTTCTGGCAAACGACTCGCCTGCTTGGTATGGTTCCGGGACCGTTTTGGAGGACATGTAGAAGTTTCCATGAACTACACCAATCTCGGCAACACCGGACTCCGGGTGAGCGTCGTCGGACTGGGTTGCGGCGGGCCGAGCCGGCTCGGGCAGCGTGCCGGAAAGACCGCGGATGATTCCGTCCGGCTGGTGCGGAAGGCGCTGGACCTGGGCGTGAACTTCCTCGACACCGCAGAAAACTACGGTACGGAGGAGATCGTCGGAACGGCCATCCGCGAGGTCCCGCGGGACAGCGTGGTGGTTTCCACCAAGAAGATCATGCCGGAGCCGGGCGATCCGGATCCGGCGGGGACCATGCGGGCGGGGGTGGAGGCGAGCCTGAAGCGACTGGGCACGGATTACGTGGACGTGTTTCATCTCCACGGAGTGGGCGACGCCCGCTACGACTTCGCGGCCGGCGTGATGGCGCCTGTGCTGACGGAGTTGCGCGAAGCCGGCAAGATACGCGCCGTGGGCATCACCGAGGAGTTCCCGGCCAACCCGCGCCACCAGATGCTGCAGCGGGGCCTGCGCGACCCCTGGTGGGACGTGGTCATGGTGGGATTCAACCTGCTGAATCCCTCCGCGCGCCGGAGCGTGTTCCCGCTCACGCTGGAGAAGGGCGTGGGCACGCTGGTGATGTTCGCCGTGCGGCGGGCATTGAGCCAGCCCGCCCGGCTTGACAAGCTGCTGCGGGAGATGGAGCGGGACGCCATCGTAACACCTGGCGCGGACATCGGTTTTCTCACCGAGAACGGCTGCGCCGGGAGCCTCACGGAGGCGGCCTACCGCTTCTGCGTGCACGAGCCGGGCGCCGACGTGGTGCTGACCGGCACCGGCGACGAGGGGCACCTGGAGGCCAACATCGCGGCGGCACTCGAGCCGCCGTTGCCTTCCGGAGCGCTGGAACGCCTTGAAACGCTGTTCGGCGACGTGGACTCGGTCACCGGGAACTGATCGAGGCCGGCGATCAGCCGAAGCGCCCGGTGATGTAGTCCTCGGTGAGGGGGTGGATGGGGTTGGTGAAGATCTGGTCCGTGGGGCCGACCTCCAGCAAGTCTCCCAGGTGGAAGTAGGCGGTCCGTTGCGACACCCGGGCAGCCTGCTGCATGGAGTGGGTGACGATGGCGATGGTGTAGTCCTGGCCGAGCTCGTTGATGAGGTCCTCCACCCGGGCGGTGGCGATGGGGTCCAGGGCCGAGCAGGGCTCGTCCATGAGGATGACCTCAGGGCTCACCGCGATGGCCCGGGCAATGCACAGCCGCTGCTGCTGGCCGCCGGACAGGCCGGTGCCGGGCTGGTCGAGCCGGTCGTTGACCTCTTCCCAAAGGCCGGCGCGCTTGAGGCTGTGCTCGACGATCCCCTCGATCTCGGACTTGGACTCCGCCAAGCCGTGGATGCGCACGCCGTAGGCGATGTTGTCGAAGATCGACTTGGGGAAGGGATTGGGCTTCTGGAACACCATGCCGACCAGGGCTCTCAGCGGCACCACATCCATTTCCTTGTCATAGATGTCCTGGCCGTCGAGCCTGATCTCACCGGTCATGCGGCAGCCGTCGATGGTGTCGTTCATCCGGTTGAGGGCCCGGAGGAACGTGGACTTGCCGCACCCCGACGGCCCGATCATCGCGAGCACCTGTTCGCGGCCGATGTCCAGGCTCACGTTCTTGATGGCATGGTTGTCACCGTAATAGACGTTGACGTCGCGGCAGGTCATGCGGGGATCGTCCGCGAACGGCGTGCCCACGGTCTCGCGGCTCTCCCGTCGCTCGTCGATGTCCTCCACCTCGGCTCCCCGGAACTCCAACGCGCCCGCCTCCATGACTGCTACACCCGGTTGGTCTGCCATAATCGGCGTCTCCTGAACTGTTTGTTTCTGCCAGTTTTACCGGCCTCTTGCTACCAGCGTCTTTCAAAGCGCCGCCGCAGCACGATGGCCAGGGCGTTCATGGCGATGAGAAACGCCAGCAGCACCATGATCGCCGCGGAAGCCCGCTCCACGAAGGCGCGTTCGGGGCTGTCCAACCACAGAAAGATCTGCACCGGCAGAGCGGTCGCCGCATCCGTCACGCCCTGGGGGATGTCCACCACGAACGCCACCATCCCGATCATGAGCAGCGGCGCGGTCTCGCCCAGAGCCCGGGCCATGCCGATGATGGTCCCGGTCAGCATGCCGGGCATGGCCAGAGGCAACACGTGGTGCACGATCATCTGCATCTTGGACGCGCCCACCCCCAATGCCGCGTCACGAATCGAAGGCGGCACGGACGTGAGTGCCGCCCGCCCGGCGATGATGATGGTGGGAAGCGTCATCAGCGTAAGCACGAGCCCGCCCACCAGGGGCGCGGAGCGCGGCAGCCCGAAGAAATTGATGAACACCGCCAGGCCGAGCAAACCGAAGACGATGGACGGCACGGCCGCCAGGTTGTTGATGTTGACCTCGATCAGGGCGGTCAGGCGATTCCTGGGAGCGAACTCCTCCAGATAGACGGCGGTAGCGACGCCCAGCGGGAAGGACAGCAACAAGGTCACCACCAGCGTGAAGAACGACCCCATGGCCGCGCCCCAGATGCCGGCCAGCTCCGGTTCCCGGGAGTCGCCCGCCTGAAAGAAAGTGGCGTTGAAACGCGATTCGATGCGCCCTTCGGCGATAAGCCGATCGAACCACCCGATCTTTTTGTCGGACAGCCGCCGGTCCGCCTCCGGCCGCGTGCGGTCGACGTTGCCCTTGTGGAGCATGTCGTAGTCGTCGTCGACGGGCACCCAGATCTCGGTCCTTGCGCCTACCAGCAAGGGGTCGTCCAGAACCATACGGCGAAGCTGGAAAACGGTTCCCCGGCTCACCAGCTTGGCGAGGTCCCGGCGGTCCCGTCTCCCGTTCACTTCGGGGAAGAGCGCACGCACCGACGTCTTGACCAGGGCGCCGTAGTCCGCGGATCCGAGGGTGTCACGATCACCCCTGCCCTTCGGGTC
>JAJDTQ010000263.1 GCA_022827045.1 Candidatus Binatia bacterium | reverse complement strand
CCGACGGCGAAAAGGACCAGCAAATTATCGCAGGAATTTACGGGACACGACACTAGCGCACGGCGCTTCGCCGAGGCTCCGACGCGGAGCCCATCATCCCGGCCACCAGTTCGAAGGACCGCAGCCGCTTGGCGTGATCATGGATGTTCGCGGTGATCATGACCTCGTCGGCACCGGTGCGCTCAACGAAGGCGGCGATCTCACGTTCGACCGTATCGGGCGCACCGACGGCGGAGCAGGACAGAGCCTCCTCGATCATCGCACGCTCGTGCGGAGCCACTTGATCTTCAAAGCCGGCGACCGGCGGCGGCAGCTTGCCCGGCATGCCGCCGCGGCGCCGGTTGACGAAGGACTGCAGGATCGAGGTCCTGAGGAAACGGGCTTCCTCGTCGGTATCGGCGGCGACGACGGTCATGCCTACCATGACATAGGGCTTGTCGAGTTGTGGCGACGGCTCGAAACGTTGGCGGTAGACGGCGATGGCCTGCATCAGGGCCGCCGGCGCAAAGTGCGAGGCAAAGGCATACGGGAGCCCAAGGGCGGCGGCGAGTTGGGCGCCGTAGAGGCTGGAGCCCAGGATCCAGACCGGCACGTTCAGGCCGGCACCCGGCACGGCACGCACGAACTGATCCGGTGCCGGTTCCTTGAAATAGTGCTGCAGCTCCAGCACGTCTTGCGGGAAGTCATCAAGGTTGCCGACCAGGGTGCGGCGCAGGGCACGCTCGGTGTACCGGTCGGTGCCGGGTGCGCGACCCACGCCCAGATCGATCCGGCCCGAGAAAAGGGCCGCGAGGGTGCCGAACTGTTCGGCGATGACGAGCGGGGCATGGTTGGCGAGCATGACGCCGCCGGCGCCGACCCGGATGGTTGCCGTCGCCTGGGCGACCTGGCCGACCACCACGGCCGTCGCGGCACTGGCGATACCGGCCATGTTGTGATGCTCGGCCAGCCAATAGCGCGTGTAGCGCCATGCGTCGGCATGGCGCGCCAGGTCGATGGTATTGAGCAACGCCTGGCGAGCGTCGCCGCCCTCGACAATCGGCGAAAGGTCAAGAACGGAGAGCGGGGTGTCTATCATCGGAACACTATAGGCCATCGTCGTCCAAGGGCCAACGCGGCGTTCGCGGCAAGTTCCAGAACTTCGGCCGCGGACAACTAGTGCGCGATGGACTGCCCGATGACCTTCCTGCCGGCGATGACGAAGATCAGGTTGAAGGTGATCAGCACCACCAGCATGGCCGCGGACTCGTTGAAGTGGCCGCCGATGAAGGCCTCGTAGACGATGTTCGCCACCAGCACGCTGCCGGCCGAGGCGAGCAGCAGCGCCACGGAGAAGTCCTTGGCGGCGTGCACCAGCACCCACAGCCATCCGCTGAGGAACGCCGGGATCAGGAGCCGCAGCGTGATGCGGAGGAAGGTCTGAAGGTTGTTGGCGCCGCTCGCCTGGGAGGCCTCCTCCAGTTCCTGGTGGAGCTGCAGCATGGCGGAGTGCATCAGCCGGGTGCCGAACGCGAGGTAGCGGGCCACGAACGCCAGGGTCAGGAGGATGAGCGTGCCGTAGAGCGGCGTGCCCACGAACATGAGGAAGAGCGCCAGGGTCGAGATGACTCCAGGGATGGCCAGGGGCATGAAGGCCACCACGTTGATGAGGTCCGTGAGCCTGGAGGGACGCCGCACCACCAGCCAGCCGATGAAGCTCACCAGCAGCATGGTCAGGGTCGCGGCCTCCACCGCGACGATCAGGGTGTTGACAAAGTAGCTGCCGAAGAAGCGGTAGTCCAGGAGCCGCGTGTAGTGGAGCAGCGTCCAGCGCATGTCGGCCGCGAACTCCAGCACCGGCGGCACGTAGAAGCGCAGAAAGCTCGCGTACAGGAGTATCGCGAACGGCAGCACGACCTTCACGAGGACGAAGAGCAGGATGGCGCCCAGGGCCGCGTACTTCCAGCGCCCCAGGGAGATGAGCCGGGGGCGGTAGCCCTTGCCCGTGATCACGGCGAACTGGGAGGTCTGGCGCACCAGGCGAATGTAGATGAGACTTCCCAGCACCCCCATGGCCAGCCCCAGCATGCCGAATGCCGCGGGGATACCGTAGTTGACGCCCAGGTCCGCCGACGGGAGCAGGCTGAAGAAGATCTTGGTGGACAGGAGTTCGATGCCCGCGGTGGGCCCCAGGGCCAGCGGCAGCTCCAGCGACTCGAGGCCGGTGACGAAGAAGTAGATGCCCACCGCGGCCACTCCCGGACGCATGAGCGGCGCGGTTACGGTGCGGAGCACCTGCCAGCGCGAGGCGCCGGACGCCAGCGCGGCCTCCTCCAGGGCCGGGTCCATCTGCCGCAGCACCGCGGTAAGGAAGAGCCACATGGTCGGTATGATCCCGAGCACATGCACAAAGACGAGCCCGGTCATACTGAAGATGTTGAACGGCCCCTCGCCCGACTCGATGCCGAAGAGCATGCGCAGGTATACGTTGACGGTGCCGCCCCGAGGTCCCAGAAGCAGCACCCAGCCCAGCGCGGTGGCGAACACCGGCGTGCTCATGGGAACGAACATGAGCACGTACATGGAGTTGCGCAGCGGCATGTCCGTGCGCTCGGTGAGGAAAGCGAACCCGAAGGCGATGGGCAGCGCGAACAGCACGCCCAGCCCGGAGTACAGAAGCGTGTCTCGGATGATGGGCCTGAAGTCGGCGCCGGTGAATGCCTCGATGTACGGGGAGACCGTGAAGGGGCCGGGCTCCAGGGGCAACAGCCCCTCGGGACGGAAGCTCGCGAGCACCATGAAGAACAGCGGCACGATGACCAGCACCACCAGCACCGCGAGCACGGACAGGGCGCCGGGCTGCCGGAACTGCCGCAGCCGGGACAGGGCCGGCTGCGAATTCGCGCCTGCGGTGCTTCCCATGGCTGCTACACGGGGCGTCCGTCGGCCGCCGAAGCGGAACGGCTGGGCTCGGGACGGGGACTACACCGTCCGAGCCGCAACCGCCGGGCTCCGGAGGCCTCGATCACCCTATTTCGTAATCTTCTTCTTGCTCGCTATGCCCGCCTTCAGGGCGTTGATGGCGGTCTTCCGGTACTTGCCGGCGAGCTTCGCCTGCTCTTCGGTCTTGGGGCCGGCAACCTGTTCCACCGACTTGATGCCGTGCTGGCGCGCCAGCTTGACCAGCGGCAGGCGGTCCGCCTCTTCGTCGTACATGCGGAACACGCCGCCGCCGGTGATGGCGGCTTCGGTGTAGTTGCCGTCGAAATGGTTCCAGCCCCAGTAGAGCGCCGCCATGTTGGGATCGTTGACGCCGGGCTGGATCAGGCAGGAGACCGTGAGGTTGCCCAGCACCATGCCCGCGAAGGTCATGTCGAGCGGCGCGCCCAGCGTCTTCTGCTGAACGATCTGCACCATGGAAGCGACCGCAATGTCGCCCTCACCCTGAATGAGCGCCTGCAAAACACCCGAGGTGCCGCCGGAAACCAGCCTGACGCCGTTGGCGCCGAGGTTGTGGGCGTACACGCGCAACCGGTCCTCGCTCCAGCCGGGAGCGAACGGCAGCACGTACAGACCCAACGCGCGCACGTCCCAGACCACCCGGTTGCGCCATTTTTCGTCGGTCAGGTCCTCGAACCGGATCCCTTTCAGCTCTTCGGGCTTCACTCTGCGGGTATTGTACACGATGGTCCAGGTCCCCATCTGGTGGTGCAGGCAATGGTCGCGCAGCGATGCCCCGGCGGCGCTCTTGATGGCAGGGACGGTGGCCTGGAGCTTTCGCGCCAGCGGCCAGCCCTCGTAGATGGCCTCCCATGGCGGCTGCCGGGTGTGGCCGGCCTTGAACATGCGCAGCACCAGCGGCAGTCCGCCGTCCCACATGTCCACCACGCCGCGGCCCGTCTTGGCCGCCTGCATGATCTTCACCGGGGCCTTACGGTGGTGTCCGGGCTCCGACTCCAGGCGCAGGTTGAAGCCGAAGCGCTTCTCGAAGGCCTTCTCCTTAGCCCGGATGATCTCCGGCGGCACGCCCTCCAAGGTCATCGTGATGGTGTGGCTGGATGCCTTGGCCTTGGCCGCCAACTCTTCGAGGGGAGACGCGCCGGCGGCGGTCAGCGCGGCGAGGAGCAGAAAGACGGTCGTTGAGACTGCGAGAAATGGACGCATGGGATTGCCCTCCTATTGCCGAGGCAATGTGCCCGGGTTTCGAGGTTGCGGGTCTACGCTCCGGTGCCAGTGCCGGCCATGGGAGCTCCGGGCTCACGCTCCAGGTCCACCGCGGCATCGAGGCGGAAGAACCCGACGGCGTTGCCGGCCAGCATGGCATAGCGTTCCTCTTCGGTCACGCCGGTGAAGGTCTCGTCTATGACGTCCTGTGAGTGCGGCCAGTTCCCGGTGGCGTGGGCGAAGTCGCTGCCCCACATCAGGATGTTGACGCCGATCTCCCTGCGGCACTTGACGCCCCAGGGATCGCGCATGAAACCCCACAAGCAATTTTCGCGCAGGTATTCGCTGGGTCGCCGGGCCGTGGGCTTGATGCCGTAGTCGCGCTCGCCCCAGTAGCGGTTGCGTTCATAGTTGTCGTCGATCTGGTCGTAGCTGTACGGGAGCCAGCCGCACTGGCTCTCGGCCCAGTAGACCCGCAGGTCCGGCAGCCGGTCGAAGACCCTGGCCATGGCCATCTGCAATGGCGCGATCGGTTGCTCCCCGGCGAAGCGGAAAAGCAGCGTCACCGGGTCGCGCTCGGACTTGGGGCCGCCGCCGTCGGGGTAGATGAAGATCGGTCCCTTGTTGCCAAGCCGGGTGGTGCCGCCGAAGGTGTGCGAGGCGATGGGCATCTTGAGATCCACGGCGGCCTCCCAGAAGCGGTCGTCGTCAGGCGTGACGTAGGAGTGACCGGCGGGAAAGCGGTGGAGGTTGACCCCCTTGAGACCGGCCTTGGCGCAGTACTCCATCTCCGCCACGGCGTCGTCCACGCCCGTGTCCGGAAGTACCCCCATGGCGATGAGCCGGTTGGGACTGAAGGCGCAGTATTCCTCGGCGAGCCACTCGTTGTAGGCGCGGATCATGGCCTTGTAGGCCTCGTCGTCCGCGATGCCGCGCCAGAACATGGGATAGGACCCGTGGGTAAAAAGCACCTCGGCGTCGACTCCGTCCTGGTCCTGCTCCCACAGACGCTGTTCCGGCGCACCCGTGCCCGGACCCTCGAACCAGTACTTCTGGAGGCCGTGCTGTTCATAGGGGATGCCGGTGATGGTGGTGGCGCCGGGGCTCCGGGGCGGGCGGTTCTCGACGATGATCCCCTCGTCGCCGTTGGCGAGGGTCACCGTCCTCGGCGCCCGGTCGCGCCAGCGTTCCGGCACCCGGCCGGTCCAGCGTTCCGGCCGGATGTCCAGGTGGGAATCCGCCGAGATGCATCGGTAGTGTCGCGCCATGGTTACCGTCCTTCCTCGAAGAAATCGTTGAACATGCCCTCAACCTTCTTCGCGGTAGAGCCCGATACTCTCAAGGAGCGGGCGATCGTTGACCGAGAACAAGATGACGGGTTCGGTGGATGACTCGTTGCGGAACCGGTGCCAGTACCACGAGGGGATGACGAAGCAGTCCCGTTGACCCCAATCGAGCACTTCCTCCTCGGTCTTGCTCCTTCCGATGTTCATGTGACCCGAACCCTGCACCACGTGGTAGATGGCGTTCCCGGTATGCCGGTGACTGACGGTCTCTTCACCCGGGCGCAGCATCTGCACCCGACAGCCTAGGGTCGCCGTCGTGGGCCCGCCGTCCAGCGGGTTGGCGTAGTCCAGCACCACCGCGTCGTGGGAATCGCCCTCCCCGGCGGCGGCCAACTCCTCCAGGGTCTCCAGCGTCTCCCGCCAAGGGTACTTCACCGGAAAGGGACCCTCGCCTTCCAGCGCCGCGCTGGAGCGCAGGCCTCCCATCCGTCTGAGGTGGTAGCCGTCCGCCTTCGTGAAGGGCTGCACCCTCTCTCCCGGATATTTCTCGCGGAACCAAGCACCCAGGTAGTCGGCAAGACTGATGTCCATCGCCGTCAACCACAGGGCCGGCGTCCCGCCGGTGTTTTGCGACCCGTGCCACGTCCAACTGGGCTGGACGAGGAGGTCGCCGGGCTCCATGAATTGTTGCTCGCCTTCGGCGGTTGTGTAGACGCCGCCGCCCTGGATGGTGAAATAGATGGAGGCGGGCGTGTGACGGTGCGATTCCGTCGTTTCCCCGGGGTTGAGATGCTGAATCGTAACCCCGAAGGTCCGGGTCGTTCCGAAGGGCAGGACCTGCGAGGGATTCACCAAGCCTATCGTCCGCATCCGCATGACATCGTCGATGGGAACGACTTCACCGGCCTCGGTGATGCTGGGGAGGATCTCCTTCCAGCGCCAGACCCAGGGGCTTGCGCCGGGCTCCCGGGCCCGGCCGGCACGCTGCCAGGCTCCTCTGAGGGAAGCCTTGCGTACGTTATCGTTCAGTTCAGCCAGCCGCTGCTGGACATCGCTGCGGTTGCCGTCCGACATCGGATCCACTCCTCACGCTGGTATACGTACCGGTGAAGCGAACCGGGGACATGGCTCCACGTGTGCCACCCATACAGTTCAACGACCGCCCGTGTCAAGAATGGCCGGCGTCGCGGTAGGCTGCCTCGATCCGCTCCACCTCCGAGTCGGTCAGGGCTGCGAATTCGTTCTTCCGGGCGCGGCGGGACAGCTTCCCGCCGTTCTGCTGAAGGAGGCGAAACAGGAGATCGGACGAACGGTCCGGCAGATCGAGCATCAGATCGAGCTCCGCGCGGAACGCATCGTATCGTTTCAGGAAGGCCGCTTCCCGCGGCAGGTCCTGTTCGATGGTCCTCTGCACGCACCCGTACAGGAACTCCGTCTGGGGCGTGGCGTCGAAGAACCGGTAGAAGTCGCCGGTGTCGTTGAGCACACGGATGTTGCCGTCGTCGGTCGGCTCCCAGTCCACAGCCGGCAGCAGTCTCCGCGAATGGTCTTCGAGCGCCGCCCGGTAGGCGTCCATCCGGTCCAGGATCACCGCCGAGACCGGAAAGATGACGCCCGGCGGATTGAACCCTCGTTCCGCCAGGACATGGTGGATCAGGTAGCGGTGCAGCCTGCCATTTCCGTCCTCGAAAGGATGGACGAAGACGAACCCGAAAGCGAGCGCCGAGGCGGCCACAACCGGATCGAGCTGTGGCGTGGCCCGTCTGTCGAACGCGACCATACCGTCAACGAGTTGCGCCAGATCGTCGGGCCGGGCGCTGACATGATCCGGGATCGGCATACGCGTCTCGCGATCGTGCTCGCCGACAAAACCGCCCGCGGTACGCAGGCCGGGACGCAGGAACCGGAAATCGCCGATCACGATGCGCTGCAGGCGCACCAGCTCGTCGAGATCGAGGGGTTGCGTGCCGGCCTGGGAGATGGCGCGACCCCACCGCTGAATGCGATCCGGCCGAGGCCGCTCGCCTTCGATGGCAAAGCTGGACCTGGAGTCCTTCAGCAAAAGGAAAGCGGCGGTCCGCGTCAGCAGATCGCGCGGCACGGCGGCGGCCGCTTGCCGGGCGCGCGCCGACAGGTCCATGCCGACGAAGCGGTCCAGCGCCTCCGTCCGAAACACCAGCGGGCAGAAATTCGGCGTGCCGGGCAGGTTGTTCTTCACGCGATGCCGGGAGGAGTTCTCGGGAGCCGCCGAGTACTGCAGGGCCGGATTGACGACATGCGGGTACGCACCACTACCGGCGTCCGGGAGATCGAGCCGTTCTCCAGTGAGCCACTCGTGCAGGAACCAGATGCGGCGCGCATAGGAACTCGTCGGCTTTGCCCTGACCATCGCCTCGACCTGGCCATGACCGGCCGTGACGAAGAGCCGCTTCAGGACGGTTAGATCGAGTCCTTCGTATTTGAGAGCGAAAGTAAGATGACCTTGTAAATCGGCCTTGGGGGCGTACCGAGGGGTATAGATGCGCCAGCCGCCTTCTTCCATGCGCCTGTGGCTCTTGCCTACGGCGCTCAGGGTACGAGGGAGCGGCACACGCAGGTCATACGCCCCGATCAACGCGGCATAGCCCACCGGCGTGCCGGGCACAGGGAGGCGTCGCTCACGAAAAACGGTAACGGGTCCTGAAAAATGATTCTGAACAACCATACTGGCGACTAAACTGTTTCAATCCTCACCGCATATGAACGAAATCGAGATTTTACCGTCGAATGCCCCAGAACGCTTGAGACTGGCTTCATATAGTGCAAACGGTTTCTTTATGCGATAAATCGGAATTATATAGTAACAAAATCCTAATAATGCTGCAAAACAATAACGCGCACGGCGCAGGCTGACAACGGCTTTCGATCTCGGAGAACAGGAACTCGCGATCAGAGGGCCAGGACAGGTCGGGCCTGGCCGCAGCCCGGCGCTTCCACTAACGCTGTTCCCGTATCCGGGCGCGAAGCTCTTCGGTGGCGGCAACGTCGACCCGCACTTCCGGTCGCTCCAGGGCGACGCCGTAGATTTCTTGGGCCGCCTCCACCGAAACGATGCCATTGACCACGTCCAGCAGCACCGCATCCGGGTCGCGGTCCAGGGGATCGCCGTAACCCCCGCCGCTGGCCATGCGCATGTACAGCACGTCATCGGTACGCAGGTCGAAGTCGCAATACGGCAGCATCTCCGAGATGCCTCCCATGGCTTCCACGTCCACCGGTTGGCGGTTTTCCCCAACCGCATCCCAGACGGCGGTCCCCTCCTTCCGCACCAGCAGGCTGGGGGCGCCGGACAGGCCGCCGAAGACTCCCTGCCCGGAGTTCCGTAACCCCGCCACTCCCAGGGCCACGCCCTTGATGCCGCCTTCCGGGGCGTCATGCACGGTGAGCGCGGTCTCCGCGCCAGCGCCTCCGCGATAGCGCCCGGCCCCGGCTCCGTCCGTCAGGTGGCGCCGGAACAGGTAAAGGATGGGGAAGTTCTGCTCCACCCATTCGACGTTCTGGCACGAGTGCCAGCCGCGGCCGCCGGAGTCCACCCCGTCCTTGTCGGCGCGGGCGCCGTAGCCGTCGATGGCCCCTTCGGAAAGGCGTGAGACGTAGTAGCGGCCGTGCTGGTTGACCCCGGCGTGGCGGGCGAAACGGTGGCCGGCGTTGGAAGCCATCACCTCGTACCGCCAGTTCTCGCTGGTGGCCAGCATCTGCATCAACACCGCGGGAGCCAGGTAGCGGCAGGTAGCCGCACCCGAGGTGGTGTTGAGGGACACCGGAGCCGGGTACCGGGCATTGACCACTGTGCCCGGCGGAGCGATGACCTCGATGGGCCCGAAGGCGCCGTGGTTCCGGGGGATGTCGAACCCGAGGGTCTCGACGACCGCGGCGAAACAGGTCCCGAAGGTGGCGTGATACGGCATGTTGATGCCGGTCGTGGCCTGGGGATCGCTGCCGGCGAAATCGAAGATCAGGCGGTCGTCGCGCTTGCGCAGGGTGAGGTGCATCTTCCAAACGTCGTCGCCCTGAATGAGGGCCGTGCCGCTCCAGGAGCCGTCCGCGAACTCGCCGATCCGTTGCCGCAGCACCGACTCGGTGTAACGGATGATCTCCGCCGACACCCGTTCCAGGAGCTCCGGGCCGTACTGCTCGGCGATTTCCTGTATCCTGGCCTTGGCGAT
Source organism: Candidatus Binatia bacterium (assembly GCA_022827045.1). Next base: position 23,899 of record JAJDTQ010000263.1, on the reverse strand, counting down.
GTTGTTGGCGGCGATCTCGCACTTGAGGTCCAGCCCCACCATGACGGGCTGCCGCGTCATGTTCAGGATGGTGTCGAAGACGTCCCGCCGGAGATGGCCGCGCTCCACCAGCTTGAGGCCCGGCACGCGGACGCCCTCGTGACAGATATCCGTGGCCCCGGGCGAGTTGCCCCCCGGCGACATGGCGCCGATGTCCATGACGTGGACGAAGGTGGCGCTCCATGCGATGCGACGACCCTCGTGGTGGATCGGAGCGATGACGTAGACATCGGACTGGTGGATGGCCGCCACATAGGGATCGTTCAACAGGAAGACGTCGTCGGGGTCGATGCCCTCCCCGTCCTCGAACCGCTCGATGATCTTCTTCACCGCGAAGCCGGCGCAGGCCACGTGCTGGCCCAGGGACTGGCCCGCGGACAGCACGTCTCCGTCCGCGGTGTAGAGCGACGCCATGTAGTCGTGCTGCTGGGTGGTGTTCACCGTGCCGCCGACCCGCTCCAGGGTGATCCCCATCTCCCGGGCGATCTGGTACAGCCGGTGCGACAGGATCTCCAGTGTGACGGGATCGACGCCGTCGTTGCCGCGCGTGCTCATGTTGCCTCCTGGCCGACGTGTATCACCACGTTGCGGAACGCGTCCATCTCCGCGCGGTCGTTGGGATTCACGACGATGGTGGTGACCGGAGTCTCGATGATGGCCGGGCCGGCGAGCCCGGCGCCGGGAGACAGGCGCTCGAAGTCGTAGACCTCGGTGGGGACGAAGTCTCCGTATTCCTCGAAGTACGCATCCCGCGTCCCCTTGCCCGCCGCCGCGGCATCGCCCGGCCCGGCTTCGCTCCTGTGAACCGCCGGCCTGGCCAGCTTGCCGACGGCCGTGACGCGCAACGACAGCATCTCCCTGCCCGCCTCCGGATACCCGGCTCCCTTCCCGTAAGACTGCTCGTAGAGGTCGTCGAAGCGGGCGTAGAGCTGCTCCAGATCGGCGCCCCCCAGCGGCTCCCGCCCAGGCACCGGGACATTGATCTCGTTGACCTGGTAGCGGTAGCGCATGTCCACGCTCCGCAGAATCTCGGTACCGCCGTCCTGAAATCCGGCCCCGGCCAGATCCGCGGCGGCGCGGGTGCACAACGTCTCGAAGCCGGCGTTGAGGCGGACCGGGTCGAACGGCGCCACCACGTGGTCGGACATGCCGTACTCGTAGGTCACGTCCGCGGATATCAGTCCGGTAGCCGCGTGGACCGAGGCCGTCAGCGGAATGACCACCTTGCGCATGCCGAGTTGAAGCGCGCAGCGTGAGGCGTGGGCGGGCGCGGAGCCGCCGATGGCCACCATGGTGAACTCCCGCGGGTCCTGCCCCCGCTCCACCGTGCAGCGGCGGATGAGATCGCTCATGTGCGCGTTGATGATCCGGAAGATGCCGCCGGCGGCCTCCGTCACGGTCATCCCCAGCGGCTTCGCGATGCGCTCCTCGATGGCGGCCACGGCCGCGTCCTTCTCCAGTGTCAGACGGCCGCCCAGGAAGTAGTCCGGGTTCAGATACCCCAGGGCCACGTCGGCGTCGCACACCGTCGGCTCGGTCCCGCCGACGCCATAGGCTACCGGACCCGGAGCCGCGCCCGCTCCCTGGGGGCCGACCTTGAGCAAGCCGGACGCGCGGTCGATCCAGGCGATGCTGCCGCCGCCCGCGCCGATGGACGCCACCCAGATCTTGGGCGCCAGGATGCGGTAGCGCTCAAACACCGGCTGGTAGTCGCGCTCGATGATTCCCTGCCGGACCAGGCTGACCTTGAAGGTGGTGCCGCCCATGTCCGCCGCCAGGACGTTGGGCTCGCCGATCAGGTCGCCGACAAACTTGCTGCCGACCACACCGGCCGCGGGTCCGGATTCCAGGGCGCCGATGGCCCTTTGGGATGCGGCTTCGATGCTGAGCATGCCGCCGTAGGCCTGCATGACCAAGGGGTCGTTCCCTAGCCCCCTGTCCGCCAGGCTTTGCTGGAGGTTGCGCAGGTACGAAGCGATCCGCGGACCGATGTAGGCATTGAAGATGGTCGTGGCGGTGCGCTCGTACTCACCCAGGAACGGGGAGACGTCGCTCGAACAGCTTACGTGGATCCCGGGATACCTGCGTTGGATCACGCCGGCGACGGCCTTCTCGTGGGCATTGTTGGCGATGGACCACAGCAGGCACACAGCCACCGACTCGACACCCTTGGCCGCCAGACGCCCCACCACCTCCTCGATCTCGCGGACATCAACGTCGACCAACACCGATCCCTTGTAATCGATGCGGCCCTGCACCTCCTCGGTCAGGCTTCGCGGCGTCAGCGGCTCGGGCTTCTCCAGGGCCGCCACGTGCGAGGCCTCGGCCTCGGTCAGGCCCGGGGTCACATCGCCTCGCATCATCAGGAACGTGTCGGGAAAACCCCCGGTGACCACCAGCCCGGTCCGTGCGCCGGTGCGGGTGATGAGGGTGTTGTCGGCCACCGTGCAGGCATGAAAGAAGAGGCGGGTCGAGCGCAACAACTCATCCACGCCCGTCAGCCCGAGATTGGCGGCGCCGTTCTCAAGGGAATCGACCACGCCCACGGCGAAGTCATGGGGAGTCGACAGCGCCTTCCCGATGCTCAGCTTCCCGTTGCTGTCGAGAATGACGCAATCCGTGAAGGTGCCGCCGATGTCGACGCCGATGACGTATTCCATGTAGGCGCTCCAACTCGCCCGGCCTGTCAAGAACCGCCCGCGGACGGGAGTTCGTCCCTGGAGCGCGCCCGGAAGACGCACACCTTTTCTCGCGGAATGTGCACGCCGACATCGCCGCCCAGGAGCACGGACGCCAGGGTCCGGACCAGCAGAGGATGCTCGGCGACCTCGACGGTGTAGACCCGGTGGTCACCCAGAAACACGTTGGAGACCACACGGCCGCGGAAGCGGTTCTCCCGCGCCGCCTCCTCCTGCCCGTCCGAGGTCAGCTCCATGTCTTCCGGCCGCACGGCGACGACCACGGCTTCGCCGGCCGCCCGCTCCCCCGGGTCGGTCACGGCAAGGCGGCCCAGGGCCGTCTCCACCGCATCCTTGTCGCGCATGCGGCCGTCGATCCAGTTGGTTGACCCGAAGAACTGCGCCACCCGCGGGTCCGCCGGCCGGCAGTAGAGGTCCTCGGGGGAGCCCTGCTGCAGGATGTCGCCCTCGTGCATCACCGCGATGCGGTCCGCCAACTCCATGGCCTCGATCTGGTCGTGGGTCACGTACAGAATCGTGATGTCGAGCCGGGCGGCCAGGCTGCGTATCTCCTTCCGCACCTCCTCCCGCAGCCGGGCGTCGAGATTGCTAAGGGGCTCGTCCATCAGGAGCACCACCGGCTCGGTGGCAAGGGAGCGGGCCAGCGCCACCCGCTGCTGCTGTCCCCCGCTCAGGAGCGGCGTCGGACGGCGTTCCATTCCTTCGAGACCCACCAGCGCAAGCGCCTGGGCCACGCGTCCCCGGATCTCGGCCTTGCCGAGTCTGGGCCGTTTCTGGGTCAAGGGGAGCGCGACGTTGTCGAAGATGGTCATGTGCGGCCAGATGGCGTAGGACTGGAACACCATGCCCAGCCCGCGCCGCTCCGGCGGCACCAGGACGCGTTTGTCATGGGAGTAGACGGTCACGCCGTCGAGCACGATCTCGCCCCGGTCCGGGACCGCCAGACCCGCCACGCAGCGTAGCAGCGTGGTCTTGCCCGAGCCGCTGGGTCCCAGCAGCACGAAGAACTCGCCCCGCTCCACGGTGACGTCAACGGTCCGGAGCGCGTGCACGACGGACTCGCCGGCGCGCTGAAAGTCCTTTCCCAAACCGCGGATCTCGATCATAGGCTGCGGTCCCCGCGCGGCGTCCGTCTACTGCGCCACGCCGATATGCCTCCTGCCGAACACGTAGTACAGCACGATCAACGGCGTCATCAACGCCACGAAAACCAGGGCCGTCGCCGCTGCCTGGTTGAGCCGTCCCGCGGTCCACATGGACCAGATGATCACCGGCAGCGTCAGGTTGTCCCGGCTGGCCAGGAAGGCCGCCATGGTCAGCTCCCGAAACGCCAGCAGCGCCATCCACAACCACGAGTACAGCAAGGTGGGGGACAGCAGCGGGACGAGGATCTTGCGGATGACGCCCAGGGGCCCGAGCCCGGCCACGTAGCCCGCCTCGTCCAGCTCCTCGTGGATCTGCACCAGGCCGCTGTTGAGCATGCGGGTGGCGAAGCTGATGCGCGTCACCACGTACACGAGGATGATGATCCCGATGCCGCGCTCGAACAGCCCCCACTGGGCCGGGAACCAGACGATGGCCAGCAGGAACGCGCCCACGGCGAAAATCAGGTTGGGGATCACGTGGGGCAGGAACGCCAGGACGTCCAGGGTGCGCGCCATGCGCCAGTTGGAGCGGATCACCAGCCAGGAGATGGCCATGCCCGCCACCAGGCTCAGGGTCGGCACCGTTAGCAGCAGGATGACGCTGTTGCGAAAACCGACGGTGAGGTTGGCCCACGGGACCGCGCGGAAGTTGTCCAGCGTCAGTGTCCGGAACGCGGACGCCGAGGGAACCTGCAGGTACGGGATGAGCGAGACCCAGGTAAGCGCCAGGAGCGGCAGCACGACGTTGAACACGATCACCGCGCCGACAATGGCCCAGCCCACAACGGCCCAGCCGCCCAGGTCCACGAGATTCGCGCGGTAGTCCTTGCCCCGCACCACGGCGTACCGGTGGGATTCGCCGATGACGATCATGTACCGCCAGGTGAGGAGCAGGCCGATGAGCAGCATCACGGCGCTGGAGGCGCCGATGAGCCCGTAGTTGGGGACCTCCTCCAGGGGCAGGGCCGTGGTGTAGACGAAGGTGCTGAAGGTGTGGATGCGGTTGGACAGTCCGATGACCGCGGGAATGTCGAAGGCGGCGATGGTGATGGCCGCCACGTAGAGCACCGCTCCCAGGATTCCCGGCGTCAGGAGCGGGAGCGTGATGCGCCGCAGGCGCGTGAAGAAGGAGATGCCGTGGACCCGTGCGCTCTCTTCCAGCGCCGGGTCCATGGCCCGGAACGATGCGGCGACCATGATGAAGGCCAGCGGCACCAACGCGATGCCCTCCACCCAGCCCATGCCCACGAGGCTTATGACATTGAAGGGCGCCTGTTCGATGGACAGGAGTTGCATCAGCGCCTTGTTGGCGATGCCGATGCGCGGATGGAACAGGATCACCCAGCCCATGGCCGTGAAGAAGCTGGGCACCAGCAGGGTCACGGTCAGGAGCGGAAAGACCAGTCCCCTGCCCGGCAGCGTGGTCCGTTCCGCCAGCCAGGCGATGGGAATCGCGAACGCGAACGCCACCACCAGCGCCACCCCCGCGAACACCGCGGTGTTGAGAAACGCCTTGGCGGTGAAGGGATCGGTGTAGAGCTGGCGGAAGTTCTCGACGCCGTACACCGTGCCGGTGTCGTCCTGGACCTGGAACGACACCTGCACGATCACGACGAGGAAGACGACCACCAGGCCCAGCGTGACGAAGGCTATCAGCGGGAGCGGCAGGCGCGCCGCCGCCTGGGCCAGCCGTGAGCGCAGGGCGGCGAGAGCCTCGCCGGCATTGCCGTCGAAGCCCTCCCGCCCCCGTTCCTCCGCGTGATACACCGCCTGACCTCGCCTGGGTCGGGAACGGAGCCGTGTGCCGCTGCCGCCGCTACCGGTTCAGGAGTTTCCGGTACTTGGCGTTCTGGGTCTTGTAGATCTGCGGGTTGTTCTTGATGATGTCAGCGGTCTCCAGCATCAGCGGCTTGCCGGTGGCCTTGCGCTTGGCAAGATAGCTCTTCATGGCCGTGCCCCGGTAGTGGGAGTCCCGCTCGGTGTGCTTGAAGAAGATCTTCTGTCCCTCGGGCGTCATCATGAACACGCTGGCCAGCATCGCCAGGTTCGGGCTGCGGCTGGCCTTAGGCACGCTCACGTAGGCCAGGAAGGCCGCGTTGATCTCGCCCCCGAGGTCGGTCCAGTCCATGGGTGCGCCCTTTGCCTTGAACACCTCCACCTCCACCAGGTTCCCCTGGAACAGGTAAAGGCCGAACTCCCCGGAGGCGATTCGCTGCAGGTCGCCGTTGATGTTGCCTGCCAGGTTGCCGTTGGCGGCGATGGTCGACAGCACCTTCTCCACCTTCTCGGCGCCCAGGTTCAGGGTGATCTGGGGCCAGCCGGAACCGTAGGTGGTCGCCGCGATGAGCCCCTTGAACTTCGGATCGGTGACGTCCTCCAGGGACTTGGGCACATCCTTGGGCTTGACGACGTTGGTGTTGTAGGCCGCCACGATCACGCCGATTGCCACCAGCACGCCGCTGCCGTTGGTGCCGATCTCGTCATCCCTCAGGTCGGGGATGTACTTGCGCCAGTCCAGCTCCATCAGGGCGCCCGCGGAAGCCAGCTTCAACTGGTTCCGGCCCGAGGCGATCATGATGTCGGTGGAGGCGGGGGATCGGCCCTGCTTGTGCTCCTGGAGAAGCCTCGACGTCACCTGGGACATGTTGGGACCTCCCGCCGTGCCCTGGAGATCCACCTTGATCCCGTACTTGGCGTTCATGGCCGCTTCCAGCTCGTCCCAGAACTCGGTGTCGCCGTATCTGCCGCCCTGAAGCATGGTGAGCTGCTTCTCTGCCTGGGCCGCCTTGATGAGCTCGGCAAGCGCGGGGCTGGCAGCCTGGGCGAGGGCCGGCGAAGCCGGCAGCAGCAAGACCGCCAGCGCCGCCAGGAGGGCGCCGGCAGCAAAGCCGCCGCGACGGAACCCGCTCCGTTCAACGCCGGCGGCTCGGGTGCCCGCGGTGTGTCCGTTGCACAGTCGCTCAGTATGCTGTTCCATGACTCGCTCCTTTCCTGTGTCCTGCGCGACACGGCGCGTCCGTAAGCACGCCTTACTCGAACCTTATCCGAGACAACTCCGTGAAGTGGATGCGGCCCGCCGCCCCGGCGGGCAGGATGGTCATCTGGTGAAAGCTGTACTCCTGTTCATACCGGGTGGCCGCCAGGACGCCGTCCATCGGAACCACCACCTCATACCGGTGGACCCGCGCCGCCGTGGTCACGGTGTAAAGGACCGCGAAGGTGGTGGCCGCCCCCACGACGATGAGGCGTTCGACCCCGTTGGACCGGAGGTAGCCGTCAAGCTCGCCACCGACGAACTTGTCGAAGCTGTCCGGATAGATGACGGGCTCGGTTTCCGCGCGCTTCAGAGGTTCGGCAACGCGGTCATGGGGCCCGCCCTTGGCTATCAGGGAAATCGTGTAGATGATAGGGACGTGGCTCTGCCGCGCGCGATCCAGGAACGGCGCGACCCCCGGCAAGAGCTTGTTGGCGATGGCGCCGGGCTCTTCGGCGCGGGCGTTCATGTCCAGCACCGCTATGCCCGTGGCGGCGGCCTCGAGGACCATGTCCCGGGGCTCGGGACGGTTGGGCGCGCCCGCCTCCAAGGTGTCCAAAAGGCTCACGCGTCAACCTCCACGATCTGCGAGTCGAGCAGGGTCTTGCATTGCGGGCAGAAGAGCTGCTCCAGCAGGAACTGGCCCTCGAGGTCCTTCATCAAGGGTCCGCCCGCCGTCGGAGACTGCCGCTTCGTGTAGCTCCGTTCCCGCCACTCCTTCTCGCCGCCGAAGTCGAAGCCGCAGCGGACACACAGCACCCGGAGGCTGCCGGAATCGTCGTCCAGCACCAGGTTCTCTCTCAACGGTCGTCTCATCGGCCGCGTTTCCTCCGTCAACGCTGCGCCCGAATGGCGGCGCGAAGCTCCTCCGTGGCGGCCGCGTCCACGGCCGTTTCCGAGGAGGTGAGGGCCACCCCGTAGATGTCGTGCGCCACCTCCCGCGAAACGAGGCCGTTGGCCACGTCCCGCAGCACCGCCTGGGGCTCCCGGTCCAGCGGATCGCCGTAGCCGCCGCCGTTGGCAAGCCGCATGTACAGGACGCTCCCGTCCTTCACGTCGAAGTCGCAGTAGGGCAGCCTCTCCGAGGTGCCCCCCATCGCCTCCACGTCCACCGGGTGCCGGTTCTCCCCCATCGTGTCCCAGATGTTGGTCTTCTCCTTCAACACCAGCAGGCTGGGGGCGCCGAACAGGCCGCCGAAGAGTCCCTGGCCCGAGTTCCGAAGGCCCGCCACCCCCAACGCCACGCCGCGGATCTGCCCTTCGGGAGCGTCGTACACCGTCAGGGCGGTCTCCGAGCCGGTGCCCCCCCGAAACCGCCCGGCACCCGATCCGTCCTTCAGGTGGCGCCGGAAAAGATACAGTATGGGAAAGTTCTGCTCCACCCACTCGACGTTCTGACACGACGACCAGCCCCTGCCTCCCGAGTCCACGCCGTCCTTGTCCGCGCGCGCGCCGCGGCCGTCAATGGCCCCTTCCGAAAGACTGGACACGTAGTACCGGCCGTACTGGTTGACCCCGGCGTGACGGGCGAAACGGTGGCCGGCGTCGTGGGCCATCACCTCCTTCCGCCAGTGCTCGTTGGTGGCGAGCATCTTCGTCATCACCGCGGGCGCAAGGTAGCGGGCGGTGGCTCCGCCGGAGGTGGTGTTCAGCGACACCGGCCCGGGGTACTGCACATTGGCCACGGTGCCCGGCGGAGCGACCACCTCGATGGGCGCGAAGGCGCCGTGGTTCTTGGGAATGTCGAAACCGATGGTGGAGAGAACCGCGGCAAAACAGGTCCCGTAGGTGGCATGGTACGGCAGGTTGATCCCCGTGCTGGCCTGTTTGTCGCTGCCGGTGAAGTCGAAGATCAGGCGGTCGTCCCGCTTGGTCAGGGTCAGATGCATCTTCCAGGTCTCGTCGCCCTGAATGAGCCCGGTTTCGCTCCAGGAGCCGTCGGCGAACTCCCGGATGCGTTCCCGCAGCACGGATTCGGTAAAGCGGATGATCTCCCGGGACACGGCCTCCAGCATCTCGGGGCCGTACTGGCCCACGAGCTCCCGCACCCTGGCCTTGGCGACGTTGTTGGCGGCGATCTCGCACTTCAGGTCCAGTCCCACCATGATCGGCTGCCGCGTCATGGTCACGAAGGCGTCGAACACGTCGCTGCGCAGCTTCCCCCGGTCCACCAGCTTGATCCCCGGAATGCGCACGCCCTCGTGACAGATGTCCGTGGCCGCGGGAGAGTTGCCGCCCGGGGACAGGGCTCCGATGTCCATCACGTGAACGAAGGTGGCGCTCCAGGCGATGCGGCGGCCCTCGTGATGGATGGGGGAAAGCACGTAGACGTCGGACTGGTGGATGGCCGCCTGGTAGGGATCGTTCAACAGGAAGATGTCGTCGGGATAGATGCCGTCCCCGTGCTCGAAACGCTCGATGATCTTCTTCACCGCGAAGCCGGCGCAGGCCACGTGCTGGCCCAGCGACTCGCCCGCCGCCAGCACATCGCCGTCCGCGGTGTAGAGGGATGCCATGTAGTCGTGCTGCTGCGTCGTGTTAACCGTCCCGCCCACCCGTTCGAGGGTGATGCCCATTTCCCGGGCGATCTGATGCAGCCGGTGCGACAGGATCTCCATGGTGATGGGATCGACACCGCCGTTTGTGGTCATGGCTGCCTCCCGGAGTTCATGTACAACTACATACCGCTATTCGGAGACAGGACGCTAGCCGACATGGATCACGACATTGCGAAACGCGTCCATCTCCGCGCGATCCTTGGGGTTCACCACGATGGTGGTCACCGGGGTCTCGATGACAGCCGGTCCGTCGATGCTCATGCCCGGCGACAGGCGTTCGAAATCAAGAATGTCCGTGGCCGTGAAGTCGTCGTATTCCTCGAAGTACACGTCCCGCCGGTCCTTGCGAGCCTCCCGGGCATCAGCCGGCTCGACCGGGTTCTCGTGAACGGCCGGTTTCGCCAGCTTCCCGATGGCGGTGACTCTGAGCGACAACATCTCCCTGCCCGCTTCCGGATACCCGGAGCCTTTTCCGTACGACTGCTCGTACAATTCGTCGAACCGGCTGTAGAGCTGCTCCAAATCGCCTCCCTGCAACGGACCCATCCCAGGGACCGGAACGTTGATTTCGTTGACCTGATAGCGGTAGCGCATGTCGACGCTCCGGAGAAGAACCGTATCAACCTGCCGGAAACCGGCGTTGGACAGGTCTTCGGCGGCACGGGCGCACAGATTGTCGAAGCCCCCGTTGAGGCGTGCCGGGTCCAGTGGAACCACCGAGTGGTCGGACATGCCGTACTCGTAGGTTACGTCGGCGGAGATCAGACCGGTCGCCGCATGGACCGAAGCCGTCAGGGGAATGACCACCTTGCGGACGCCGAGCTGCACGGCGCAGCGGGCCACATGCACGGGCGCCGATCCGCCGATGGCCACCATGGCGAACTCCCGCGGGTCGTACCCGCGCTCCACCGTGCAGCGGCGGATGAGGTCGCTCATGTGGGCATTGATGATGCGGAAAATTCCACCGGCGGCCTGGACTGTCGTCATGTCCAGCGGCTTCGCGATGCGCTCTTCGATGGCGGCTGTAGCCTTCTCCTTGTCCAGGGTCATGCGGCCACCCAGAAAGTACCCGGGGTTCAGGTAACCGAGGACCACGTCGGCGTCACATACGGTGGGCTCGGTTCCACCAAGGCCGTACGCCACGGGGCCGGGAGAGGCGCCCGCTCCCTGGGGGCCGACCTTCAGCAGTCCCGACCTGTCGTCGATCCAGGCGATGCTTCCGCCTCCCGCGCCGATGGACGCCACCCATATCTTCGGCGCCAGGATGCTGTAGCGTTCGAATACGGGCTGGAAGTCACGCTCGATAAGCCCTCCCCGGACCAGGCTGACCTTGAAGGTGGTGCCGCCCATGTCGGTGGCCAGAATGTTCGGCTCGCCGATCATATCGGCGATGAACTTGCTGCCCACGACTCCGGCCGCCGGCCCGGATTCCAGGGTTCCGATGGCTCTTTGGGACGTGGCCTCGATGCTCAGCATGCCGCCGTAGGCCTGCATGACGAGGGGGGCGCTCTTGAGTCCGTTGCCGGCGAGTTTCACCTGAAGACTTCGCATGTAGGCCACTATCCTGGGGGCGATGTAGGCACTGAAGATGGTCGTCGTCGTACGTTCGTATTCCCCCAGGAAAGGCGCGATGTCGCTGGAGCAGCTTACATGGACCTCGGGGTGTTTCCGGCGAATCACGTCCGCCACGGCCTTCTCGTGGGCGCCGTTGGCGATGGACCAGAGCAGACAGACGGCAACGGACTCCACCCCCTTGCCGACCAGCCGGCCGACAGCCTCCTCGATTTCCCGGACGTCGGTGTTGATAAGCACCGACCCCTTGTAGTCGATCCGGCCCGGCACTTCTTCCGTAAGTCCGCGCGGGACCAGCGGGGCGGGCTTCTCCAGGGCCGAAAGGTGAGAGGATTCCGTCTCCGTCAGCCCAAGGTGCACGTTGCCCCGCATCATCAGGAACGTATCCGGAAAGCCCTCGGTGACCACCAGCCCGGTGACGGCCCCGGCCCGGGTAATCAGCGTGTTGTCGGCCACCGTGCAGGCATGGAAGAAGAGACGTGTTGAGCGCAACAGATCGCCGATGGCCGGCAATCTCAGGTTCTCGGTGGCATTTTGGAGTGAGTCGACCACGCCCAGGGAGAAGTCACTGGGGGTCGAGAGCGCCTTTCCGATGGTCAGCTTGCCGTCACTGTCAAGGACCACGCAGTCGGTGAAGGTGCCGCCGATGTCGACGCCGATGATGTATTCCATGCGCACGATCCGCCCGCACATTGCCACGCCGCGTCGTGACAAGTCAATCCACCCGTGCGACGACCTCGTCGGGAATGATCTCGATTATCTCGTTCTGCTCAGGGTCGCGCACGACGCCGCGGGGGTCGCGGCCCTGGCGCACCTCTTCCATGGCCTCGCGGTAGATCTTGCGCAGCAGGATGACGCCCTCGTCGGAGGAGCCCAGGTGCTCCAGGGTGCGGTCGCAGATCTCGCCCTGGCTCTCCTGGGCGGCGCGGTCCTGGTCGTTGCGGCCGAGGTGGTTGGTGGTCTCGTCCCAACTGTAGACCCCGTAGGGGCTCTCCACGATGCCCTGGTCCTGTCCGTCGGGGCGCAGCTCGGCGGCCTTGCCGTCGATGAACGGCGCAAACAACACGGTGACGTGGATGGTGTGGGTGTCGTCGGCGGGCACGCGCCAGCGCAGCGCCTCGTAGCCCACGTGGCTAGCGACGATGCTGCCGGGGTGGTCGTGGTCCACGTGGTAACCGGTCTTGTTCATGGTGGGCATGATGAAGTAGCTCGTGGTGGTGCACTTCTCGCCGTTGATCTGGCGGCTGTAGTGGTCGCGGATGCCGAAGTCGGTGACGTGGGACTCCAGGTTGATGTTTCGCCACATGGCCGAGGTGGGCTTTCGGTGAAGCCAGCGGAAGTGGTGCTGGTCCACGGTGTTCTCCACCATCTGGAAGTAGTTGGCGGACATGAGGCGCCCCCAGGCGGAGCGAACTCCGTCTTCCCGTACCAGTACATCGTAGCGGGGCAGCAGCGGCGCAGGTTTGGGCCCCATGTAGGCGAAGATGACCCCCGCCAACTCCTGGACGTCGTACGCCAAGTGCCGCACCTTGTCCTTGAAGTTGTGTTCCGGGGGCTCGCACGGCTGCTCCAAGCACGCACCGGTGACGTCGAAGAGCCACCCGTGGTAGCAGCACCGAAGACCGCCGTCCTCCAGGTAGCCCAATTCCAGGGAGGTCCCGCGGTGGGGACAACGCAGCCCCAGAAGCCCCAGCCTCCCTTGCTCGTCCTGGAACAGCACGAGGTCCTCGCCCAGGAGCCGCTTCCGTTTCGGGCGGCCTTGCAGCTCTTTCGTGAACCCGATGGGATGCCAATAACGGCGCAGCATCTCGCCGGCCGGCGTTCCCGGCCCCACGCGGGTGAACATGTCGTTCTCGGCGGCGGTCATGGTCATGGCAACCTCCTGTGACGATGCGCTCAGCGCGCAAAGACCTTGAGCTTGTCCTTGGGAAAGCGGATATGCACGTTCATGCCCGGATCGAGGGCCGGTTCGCTGACGGTCGTCTTGCACGAAATCGCGGCTCCGTTTACCGACAACTGGTACGCCACGATATCGCCCAGAAAGACCCGTGCCTCCACCCGGCCCGGAAACTCGTTCTCGCACTCGGTGGGAACGACGGAAATGTAGACATCGTTTGGCCGGACGCCCACCAGCACCTCGCCGTGCGGGTCGACTCCCGGCGGCAGCGAGCCGCACGCCAGCTGCCCAACGTCGGTGACGACCCTGCCGTCCGCGTCCACGCTGCCCTTCAGTTCGTTCATGGATCCCAGGAACTCGCCTACGCTCCGGTCCACGGGCCGATCGTACACCGCCTGGGCGGGCCCCATCTGCAGGATCTTGCCGTGGCTCATGACCGCCACCGTGTCCGCCAGGGCCATGGCTTCCACCTGGTCGTGGGTGACATAGAAGACGGTGACGCCGAGCTTCTGGGACAGGGCCTTGATCTCGTCCCGCACCTCCTCGCGGAGGCGTGCATCCAGGTTGCTCAGGGGCTCGTCCATGAGCAGCACCTGGGGTTCGACGGCCAGGGCGCGCGCCAGCGCTACGCGCTGCTGCTGTCCGCCGCTCAACATCGGCGCCGGGCGGTCTTCCAGCCCGGTCAGTTGCACCAAGTCCAGGGCATGGCTTACCCGTTCCCGTACCTGCGCGCGGGGCAGCCGCCCGCGGCGGTTGAGCAGCGGGAAGGCCACGTTGTCGAAAACGGTCATGTGCGGCCACACGGCATAAGACTGGAACACCATACCCACGCCCCGGTCGGACGGCGGGATGAAGACGCGGCGCTCCGCGGAGCTTACGACACGCTTGTCCAGCAGGATCTCGCCCGCCTCGGGTTTTTCCAGGCCGGCGATGGAGCGCAGCAGCGTGGTCTTGCCCGAGCCGCTGAGGCCCAATAGCACGAAGAACTCACGTTCAGCGATGGCCAGGGTCACGTCGTCCACCGCACGGACCGGGTCGGCGCCGGTGCGAAATATTTTGCTGAGGCTGCGAATCTCGATCATCGGCCTGGAAACTCGTCGTATCCTCAGGACTCCGCCACGTCCAACTGACGCCGCGCCACCGTCCAGAAGCCCGCGACCAGGGGCGACATGATGACAACCATGAGTATGCCCGCGGTGGCGGCATCGCCCAACCCGCCGCCGGTCCACTCGCCCCAGATGAAGGTCGAGATCACCTGGTTCTCCGGAGAGCTGAGCAGCACCGCCATGGTCAATTCCCGGTACGCCAGGAGCGAAGTCCAGATCCATGCGTACACCAGTCCCGGTCGGATCAGCGGCACGATGATCTTGCGCACGATGCGCAGGGCTGACGCGCCGCCTACCTGCGCCGCCTCCTCCAACTCGCGATGCACCTGCAGCATGTTGCTGTTGAGCGTGCGCGTGCCGAATCCGATCCATACCAGGGTGTAGGCGAGAACCAGCAGGTAGATGCTGCCGTAGATCGGGACCACATGGGAGACGACGAGCGCCAGGTAGGCGATGGCCAGGGCGAAGAGCAGGTTGGGCACCGGATGCGGCAGGAATGCGATTGCGTCCAGCACCATCCGCCCCCTGAGCCGCGAGCGTGTCACCACCCAGGAGATGGCCGCGCTGAAGAACACGATGGCCGTGGGCACCGCGAACATCAGGAACAACGTGTTCAGCCCCGAAGAGATGAGCGCATCGTCGACGAACACGTTCGTGTAGCGCTCCAACGAGAGCGACGCGAGCGCCCGCCAGGACGGCGCCTGCATGTAGGGCAGCAACGAAGCCCACAACATGGAGATGAGCGGCAGCACCACGGCCAGCAGGACGTAGAGAAGCACGGCGCCCCACCCCAGGAGACGCCACCGGCCAAGCTCGATGGGGCGGGTCTGGTATCCCTTGCCGGATATGATCTGATACCGGTGGCTGTGTCGCAACGCCGCGAAGTAGGGGATCATCAGGAACAGCGACAAGCCGATCATGATGGTGCCGTAGGCGCCGCTCAAACCGTACTGCGGCAACCCCTCGGCCGGATTGACCATGAAGTAGAGCGCCGTGCTGAAGGTGAAGATGTTGTTGGTCATGCCGATGACCGCGGGCACGTCGAACGCCGCGATGGCGATGGTGAAGAGCCAGATCATCACCGAGAGGAGCGCCGGCCACACCAGCGGCAGCTCCACGCGAAGCACGGACCGGACGACGCCCACACCGTGCACCGCCGCCGCCTCCACCAGCGCCGGGTTCATACGGCGCAGGGCGGCCGCCACCATTACGTAGGCCACCGGCGCCAGCGTGATGCCCTGGACGAAACCCATACCCACCACCGTGGCGATGTTGAAGGGGCTCGACTTGAGCCCCACGACGTGGACCAGGAAGAGGTTCAACGCGCCGATGCGAGGGTGCAGGAGGAACACCCAGCCCATGGCCTTGAGAAAGGTGGGGATGAGGATCCCCATGCTGAGCAGGGTCGCGGCCACAGTCTTCGCGGGCAGGTCGGTGCGCTCCAGGAGCCACGCGAACACCGCGCCGCTCGGCACCGCCACGGCAATGGTCACCAGCGCGAACGCCAGGGTCGTGCCCAGCACCTCGTAGTTGTACGGGTCGGAGAGGAGCGTGTGGTAGTTCTCGAGGGTGTACGGGGAAGGCTGCGCGGGAACGCCGGTGCGCAGGCTTATCCAGACGATCAGCCCGAGGAGTATCACAATCGTGACCGCCGCCACCGCTGCGATGCCGACGATGACGGCCTGAGACCAGTCGATGCGGGCCAGCCGCGGCAGGAGACTCTGCGGCGCCTCCAGGTCCTGCGCCCCTGTGCTTGCCGTGGTCAACGCGCGCGCTCTCGTGTCCTGTCGGAGGAGTGCGGCTCAGCTCAGGGCGTGCATCTGCCCCATGCTCGCGTCGAAGGTTATGCACTCCGCGGGCTCGCGCACCACGCCCAGCGGGTCCCTGCCCTGCCGCACCGCGTCCATGGATTCTCTCAGCATGTCCCGCATCATGAGAATCCCGCGGTCTGACTGGCCCAGGTGCTCGGTGCTGCGGTCGAAGATCCGGCCCTGGGCTTCCTGGGCGACCCGGTCCTGTTCGTGGGATTCGATGCCCCACCAACCGTCGTCGATGCGCTTGTAGACCCCCGGCTCGCTGGGCTTGAACCCCACCACCTTCACCGCGGGCATGCCCGAGTCGCCGGGAAAGAACCGCGTCCAGAAAGTCGTCGTCCTGGTATCGTCGGTGGGGACCCGGAACCGGATGGCGTGGTCGGGCTGCTCGCCCACCCGCGCCGTGGTGTGGCGGGTGTGCGCTGGGAAGATCCAGTGCGAGATCTTGGGGTCGGCCCAGCCTTCTACGCTCGTCGAAATCCTGATGCCGTACCAGGTCTTGCGCCATTCGAGGTCGGGTCGCTTAAGCGCGATGTCGGGATACACGCTGGCGTGGAGCGACGTCAGATGGGCCTGGTCCACGGAGTTCTCGGCCCGCTGCAGCCAGTTGCAATGCTCCTCCCCTGCGCCGAGCACCCGGCGGCCGTCCTGCCGGACCAGCAGGTCGTAGCGCGGCAGCAAAGGAGCCGGCGAAGGGCCGAGATAGACGAAGATGAAGCCGCCCATCTCCTCGACCCCGTATGCGGGGTGCTTGATGCGCTCCTTGAAGGTGCTGCCTTCCGGCTCCGCCGGCTGCTCCAGGCACGCCCCGTTCACGTCGTAGAGCCAGCCGTGGTAGCAGCACCGGATGCCCCTGTCCTCGACCCGCCCGTACTCCAGCGACGTGCCCCGGTGCGAGCACGCCAACCCGAGCACGCCGGCACGCCCCGCGCCGTCGCGGAAGAGGATGAAGTCCTCGTTCAGCAGAGTGATGCGCGTAGGACGGTCGCCGGGCTTGATCTCCTCCGAGAAGCCGACCGGCCACCAGTAACGCCGGAGCAACTCGCCCATGGGCGTACCGGGGCCGACTTGCGTCAAGATGGCGTTCTCTTCGGCCGAAAGCATGCGTCCTGTTCCGACTTCCGTGGAGTGCCCGGCTATTTCTTCTTCCGGCGGACCAGCTTCGTGACTTCCTTCTTGAGCTCCAGGCCGCCGCCTTCCATGTAGAACTTGACCGTTTCCTCGGGCGACTGCATTTTGACCCCGCTTTCCTTCATGTACTTGGCCATGAGGGTTCCGGGAATGAGGTGCGATGACCGGTAACGGTACTTCTGCACCACCGCCTGACCTTCCTTGGTCAGCATGAACGCCACCATGAGGCGCGCGAGGTTCGGGTGCGCCGAGTTCACTGGCACGCCCAACTGGAAGTAGGAACTGATGGCCGGCGTAGACCCGGCCAAGCCCTTGACCGGCGCGCCCTTCGCCGTCCACTTCCACATGCTCTCCACCGCTCCGCCGAGGTTGGCCATGATCGGAAACTCGCCGCTGACGATGCGTTCGTCCTCGCTGTAGCGCAGACGCCCGCCGCTGATGGCCACCAGCTTCTCCGTGTAGTCCCTCACCTTCTCCGGACCCCAGATCATTGAAAGCTGCACCAGCCATGACGTGTACGGCGGGATCGCCACCTTCCCGGCCCATGTGGCGCTCAGCTTGGGATCCACGAGGTCCTCGTAGGTCTTGGGCGCCTTGTCTTCCGGAACGAGATTGGTGTTGTAGAAAATGCCGTTGACCGACGAATAGACCAGCACGCTCTCGTCGGGAACGATCTCCATCTCGTTTGTGATCCAGGGGAAGATGGCCGCCCAGTCCACCTTGGCCAAGGCGTTCTGCTTGTGCAGCGTGGCAATGTGCGACTGCGAGCCCAGGTAGAAGTCCGTGGACGACTTCCGGCCCGCCTTGAGCTCCGTGATCACCCGGCCCGCCATCGCCGGCATGCTCGGCCCGCCGGTGATCTTGAGAGTGGCGTCGAGGCCGTACTTCGCGTTGAACGCCTTCTGAAGCTCGGCGAACCCCTTGCGCCCGCCGAACGTATTGGCGCCGGCGATGAACACAAGCTCCTTCTCCTTCTTGGCGCCCGCGATCAGCTCCTCCATGGTGACCGACCACGCGCTCACCGGCACCAGCAACAATGCGACGAGAACAAGAACGGCTTTGGCTGATAATCTCATGTTTTTCCTCCTGGTCCGGTTAACGCAGCCCACGGATCGACGATGACAAGAAACTGCACGCAAATCTGTACACGGCGGTAAAATGACTGCCGGCGCCACCAGCCGGCTCCGGCGAATCGGCGCCATCGTAGTGCTGGCTGCCGTAAAGGTCAAGACAGGGGGGACGGGCTGGAAGTTCCTCTCCGCAGAGCCGAAGAGGAGCAACGGGTGGTGGGAATGACTGGGAGATTGGACGCGAGACCGCAGTCTGAACAGACACGTTAAGTCCTGGCCATGGCGCTCATCATACCGCCGGTCCCTCCGGCGTAAGTTCCCGAACCCCACGGTTGGCCGCACCCGTCACGGCCACCACCACGAGCATCACGACCCCGCCCAGGATCACCGCAGACGGCGCCCCGGCCAAGCCGCCGAGGTACGGCGACAGGTGATCGCGGGACAATCCGGCGACGGCGCCCATCTGCAGTTGCCCCAGGGGGAGGACGACGCTGTAGTTCATGCCCCAGATGGCCATGACCCGGCCGCGGTAGTCGTCGGGCACGCGGGTCTGCACCGAGGTCTGGGTGCTTATCATGAAGATGGAGAGGCCGATTCCAGCCATCAACAGCGCCCCCAATGCCAGCGGATACATGCCGGAGAACCCGAACAGCGTGAGGAAGAAGGCATGGATTCCCGCGCCCAGGAGAACCAGCCAGCCGCGCCTCGGGAAGTAGCCCAGGTTGGCGCCGATCAAGGCTCCGACCAGGGCGCCGATGCCGCTGACCACGTACAGGTTGCCCAGGGTCGTGCCGTCGCCATGGAACACGACATCGGCGAAGACCGGCAGGAGGGCTGTGTGGGACGCCAGGAAGAAGATGTCCAGGTAGTTCAGGCCGATCAGCGAGCGGAAGAGATTGCGGGTCCAGACGAACGAGAGCCCGCCCAGAAGGGTGCGGATGAAGCTGCCTCCCCGGGTGCGCTCGATGACCGGCACCTGGATCGGAAGGAGCAACAGGCCGAAGGCCAGGTAGGTCGCGGCGGCTACGTAGTAGGCGGCCCCCGCCCCGACCAGGGGCGCGCCGGTGTACCACCCTACGTAGTCGATGATGAACCCGGCCATGGCGGGGCCGAAGATGCGGGTGCCGGGCCAGATCATGGAGTTGAGGCTTACCGCGTTCATGAGGTACGAACGCTCCAGGAGGTGCGGGAAGAGGGCTTGACGGGCGGGATGGTCGAACGCCTGGATGCCGCCGTGGATGGCCACCACCACGAACAGATGCCAGACGCGCACCAGGCCCGTGGCCACCAGCGTGGCCAGCGCGAACATCAGCAGCGCGGTAACGAGCTGGAGCAGTATGAGGAAACGCCGGAGCTCCAACTTGTCGGCGGCGGCTCCGCCGAAGAGTGTGAGCACTATCGCCGGCGCGGCGGCCACCAGCCCCAACACTCCGAGAACGTACTCGGACCGCGTCAGCTCCCACGCCAGCCAGCCGTGGGCCAGGATCAGTATCTGGTGGCCGGCCACCGCGGTGGTGTGGCCGAGCCAGTAGAGGCGGAATCCGCGGTAGCGGAGTGGGCCGAAAACGTGAAGCTTTTCGCCGATGCGTGCGAAGGTCTGGCTCATGATCGACGGCTCGGCCCCCTACCGTGGATGTCCGCTTGCGCGGGAATGACGGCGCAACGGGCCCGATCTTCCGTTCAAAAAGAAAGGCCCCTCAAACGAATGGGGGGCCTTCCTCGGTGTCGAACTCGTGTCGCCTTACAGCTTCACCAAATCCGAGTAGCTGGCCTGGGAGTCGGGTCTGAGGCCGTAGCCGGCCATCCAGTTGCGCGCGCGGTTGAACTCTTCTTCGGTGTAATCCTCTGGATAGACGTAGTCCAGCCGGTTGAGGTTCAGGTCCTCGAACTTGAAATCGCCGATAAGGTCTTCGGGGATGTCGCGCAGCATGAGCGCGGCATGTTTTTTCAGGTCCGAGTTGATCTCGTCCACGGAACGCCGCAGGGCGCGGAAGATGGCTTCGCGGGTACCCTCGGCGTCGTCGCTGTTGACGAAAAGGAGGCCCCAGTACTTGGACTCGGCCAGCACGCGGCAGCCGCGCTTCTCGGCCAGGCTGATGAACGGCTCCATGAGGGTCGCGGCCTCCACCTCGCCGTTCAGCAGCAGCCGGGTGCGGATGCCCGGTCCGCCGTCGTGCCGCAGATCGACCCGGTCCTTGTCGACGTGGCCTTCCAGCATCTTGTAGGTCATGTAGTGGGAGCCGGTCTGGTCCTGGATGGAGATGGGCACGTCCGCGAGGTCATCCAGCCGGTGGTACGACGAGCCGCCCCGCACGATGATGGCCATGGTGGCTACGCTCTCGCGCCGTCCGAGGATCCAGCCGTCGCGCTCGCCGTCGGCGGCGCGCTTGATCACGCCCCACTCGCACTTGTTGTAGCCTTCCAGATCCCCGCACTCGTAGTCCGAGGCGATGGGGCGCTCGAACACTTCGGCGGGCTGGAGCTGGGAGTCCGGCGTCACCACCTCGGCGTCGATGCCCTCCGCGGCCATGAAGCCCTTTGCCACGCCCACGTCCCACGGCAGCGTCCACACGGTTCCTTCACTTGTGACCCTGATCTTGCGCGACATGATGACTCGGACCTCCGAATGCGGTGATTCGGGGAGACTAGCATACCGGCTCGGATGATGGAACAATTCCCGGACCAACTCGCACCCGATGAAGGAGACTCGTGCATGCACACCTGTGCCATCGACATTCACCACCACTACATGCCGCCAGGACTGATCGAGGAGTTGAAGGCCCACGGCCAAGCCGTGGGCACGGAGGTGGGCCGGACCCCGGAAGGCCTCAACACCCTCACCATCGGCGGCGGGCCGAGCTTCGTGGTGCCGCCGCCCCTCATGGACGTGGAGAAGCGGCTGGAGAACATGGACAAGGGGAAGATCGCCATGGCGACGCTGGAGCCTCATACCGCCTGCCTGGGATACCGCCTGAACCCGGAGCAGGGAGAAAACTGGTGCAACCTCTACAACGAGGGGCTGATGGAGCTGCGGACGCGGCACCCGGACCGCTTCACGGCCCTGGCGGCGGTGCCGCTGCAGGATCCCGAGCGGGCTGCGAAGGTGCTGGAGCGCGGCATCCTGGAGCACAAACTGGCCGGCGCCTACATCGGCACCAACGTGAACGGCGAGTACTACCGGAGCCACGAGTTCGACGCATTCTGGGGCAAGGCGCAGGAGCTGGATGCGCTCATCGTCATGCACCCGGAGGACATCGCGGGGCTGGAGCGCATGGGCACCTACGGGCTGTTCCTGATCTGCGGCAACCCCGCGGACACTGCGCTGTCACTGGGTTTCATGACCTATAGCGGGGTGTTCGACCGGTTCCCCGATCTGAAACTCTGCACGCTGCATGGCGGCGGCTTCTTCCCCTACCACCTGGGGCGCTTCGACCAGGGCTTCGGCGTGCGGCCCGGGGCGGCGGACGCGGAGGCGCAAGAGAGGCCCAGCGCCTACCTCAAGAACCTTTACTCCGACGCACTGGTGTACCGGGTGGACACGCTGGAGTACCTCAAGAGCCTGCTGGGGTGGGAGCATCTGATGGTCGGCACCGACTACCCCTATCCGCTGGGGGACTGGAACGCGGTGGAGAAGGTGGAGGCGCTGGACTGCCCGGATGAGCAGAAGCTGGCGATCCTGGAGGGGAATGCGCGGCGGCTGCTGAAGTTGTAGGGGCAGGGGGTCCGCCGGATGCCGGGGTAGGACCCGGGAAGCCGGAGGGCGGACCCAACGTCTTCCAGGGTCCTACCCCGGCATCCGGTGACTGCGGCGGTGTGCGACGATCCCCCGGCTCCTGGTAGCGAAGGGCTAGCCTGTCGGCCAGAGGGGGAAGATGGACTCGGGCCAGACGATGTGGAGGGCGAAGTCGTAGAAGCCGACGATGAGCGCCAGGAACGCAAGGGCGACGCCCGCGGAGCCCAGCCAGCCGGCCTTGCCGTAGTACATCAGGTAGAGGAAAAGCATGCCCGGCAGGGCCACGTGAACGCCGATGAACCAGATGGCTACGTACATCAGCGCGGTGAAGCCGAAGATACGCACGAACCGCTGGCCTTCGGTCTTGGGATCGTCCCCGAGGATGAAGCCCGTGTCCATGATGTCGCCTTCCTCGATGCGCTTCTCCGGGGTGCCTCGCAGCAGCGTCCACACCCGGATGAGCCAGAACGGCGTCCCCACCAGCACCGCGAGCCTCGGCATCAGGTCCGCGCCTTCCGGATAACCGAAGGAATCGATGAACATGTAGAGGAAGAACGCGCCCACCAGCACCAGAAGGAAGATTTCTCCGGCGACTTCGAGGGTGAACCGGCGCCTGGGGGTACTCTCCCCGGCCTTGTCGGCGGCTGCCGGTGTTTCCGCCACGGTGTCCCGCACGACCGCATCCTCCGCCACCTCACGCGCACCGGCCGCGTCATCCCCTGCCGCCACGTCCTGTCCCGGGGCGCCGCGCTCTCTGGCTGCCGCCTCCGACTCCTCCCCCTCGGTCATGGACATCATGGCCTGCCGGGCGCCGCGCTGGGCGCGCAGGCTGAAGAGCGTCACCGCGACCATGAATGCCAGGATGGCCAGGAACTGCGGCCGCAGGAGCATGCCCCAGCCGTAGTTGCTGACCGAGATCCACAGGAACCGCTCCAGGATGTCCGCCAGCGCCACCGCGATGAGGATGGGCGGACGCGGCCAGCCGTAGCGCTTCATGAAGACGCCCAGCAGGCCGAAGGCCAGCACCGCCCCCAGATCGCCCAGGTTGCCGGCGGCCGCCAATGCGGCCAGCGAGACGATGCCCACTACCACGGGTGCGAGGATGTTGGGCGGGATCACCGAGATGCGGCACAGGGTCGGGGCGAAGGCCAGCATGATGGGCACGACCACGAGGTTGGCAAAGGCGATGGTGTAGACCATGCTCACGGTGAGGTCGAGGTGGCGCGTGAGCATGAGCGGGCCCGGCGTGATGCCGGTGAGGATGAGGATCGCCAGGACGATGGCCATGCCGCCGCTGCCGGGGATGCCGAACACCACGGTGGGGATGAGCACGCCGCCGTCCACGGAGTTGTTGGCGGCGTCGGAGGCGATAACCCCGCGCACGTCGCCCTTGCCGAAGGTCTCGGTGCCGCCCGGCTCGGTCTGGCGCGCCTGGGCGTAGGCGATCCAGTGGGCGGCGCTTCCGCCCACCCCCGGCATGATACCCACGAAAACGCCGATCAGGGACGAGCGGATCATCAGCCACTTGTGGCTCCAGGCCTCCCTCATGCCCCGCCACACGTCGGACTTGGCCTCGCGCAGGAGCGTGTCCAGCCGTTCCCGGGCAATGGTGGTGTCCCCCACCACGAGCGCGATGGCCTCGGGCAGGGCGAACAGCCCCACCACCACCGGCACCAGCGTGAAGCCGTCCCAGAGGTAGAAGTCGAAGCCCATGGCGGCGCGCACGTTGCCGCCCAGGTCGGCGTAGCCCACCATGGCGATGGCGATGCCGAAAGCCGCGGTGAGGATGCCCTTGACGAATGCCCCGGCGCTCACCACGGCCACGGCCAGCACCCCCATCAGCGTCAGCAGGAAGAACTCCGCCGAGCCGAACCATTCCAGGAGCTGGCGGCTCACCGGAAGCGCCAGCAGCAGCGCGATGGCGCCGATGACGCCGCCCACGATGGTGGTGGTGTAGCTGGCGCCGAGGGCGACCCCGGCGAGGCCCTTCTGTGCCATGGGATAGCCGTCGAGCACGGTGGCCTGGGCCGAGCGGGCGCCGGGAACGCCGAACAGGATGGCGGGGATGGGCTCGGTGATGTCGCTGGCCGCCATGTGGAAC
>JAJDTQ010000157.1 GCA_022827045.1 Candidatus Binatia bacterium | reverse complement strand
GCGTCCGTCGCCTCCGCGGACAGACGCAGCGTATCCCCCACCAGAAGCGTGTCGACCGCCGGAGTCACCGCCAAGGCGGAGACGGCCTGATCCACCGTGACCGCCGCCGTTCCCGACGCTTCACCCGCGGTCGCGGTGATCGTGGCGGTCCCGTTGCCCACGGCCGTCGCCAATCCCGAAGCGCTGACCGTCGCGACCGCCGTTTCGCTCATCGACCAACTCACTGAGGCACCCGCCAACGCCTGCCCGTTCTGGTCGGTCACGGCGGCGGAAAACTGCACGGTTTCACCCAAGGTGGCCATCTCGGCGGCGGCCGGACTCACCGTGACCACCGCCGGGCGGGTCGGGTCGGGCAGAGGCTCAGTGGCCCCGTCCCCGCAGGCCCAAGCCCAGACGGCAACCGCCAGCGTCGCACCGGTCCACGGAAGAAGGCGCGTCCGCAGTTTCTGCGAGAACGTCAAGACCACCGGGTGACGACCTTCTCCGTCCAAATCGGCTTCGGCGATCCTTCAGGTGGTGGCGGCTTCGCGCATGACACATGCGGGCGGATGCCCTGCGGCATGGCATGGTTGCACGGGACATGCATGGGGCGGCCGTGGCGCGAAGAGGACGAGTGCTCAGGCTCTGCAAACAATACTGAATGATGTTGGCGGGAGACGCTCACTGCAAGATTCCCTGTTGGACGCTGTGTATGCCCGATGATCCGTAGGGGAACGGGAGCGGGCGGGTCCATGCCGGAACGGAACTGATTAGGTCAACACGCCCTGAAGGGTGCGTGTGCGGCGGACTTGGCCTCGATCACGCGGATAGCCTGTCCGCCGGCGTCGAGCAGGTAGTCGGCGAACCCAGGCTTGATCTCCGCGCCCTGCTTCCACTTCAGCGGATACTCCCGAACGGCCACGCCGCGCGCCGCGTGGATGTCCATGGACGCGAAGTCCTGAACCGCCCACCCGCACGCATCGAGTTGCCCGTCGATCTTCTCGCGGGCTTGCTGTTCGGGCGTCAGGGGCACGGTCGCATGTTCCCGTTGGAGCGCGGGGCGCGTTGGGTCACGCCACCGCAAAGCGCTCGACGGCGATATCCCCGGCGCGGCTCCGGGCCTGCCAGAGATCGTACGCCATCTGCATCCCGAGCCAGACCTCCGGCGTCGAACCGAAAGCCTTCGACAGCCGGATCGCCATCTCAACCGACACCCCGGTGTGTCCGTTCAGCAGCTCCGAAAGCGCCTGCCGGGTGACGCCCAGCCCCTCGGCCGCCCGTGTCACGGTCAGCCCCAGCGGTTCGAGGCACTGCCGTCTCACGATGCCGCCCGGATGCGGCGGGTCGCGCATGGCCATGATCTTCGCTTCTCCTTCAGTGGTAGTCCACGTAGTCCACATCGGCCGCCGCGCCGTCCTCGAACCGGAAGGTAACCCGCCAGTTGCCGGACACCGACACCGCGTAGTGGCCCTTCAGCCGTCCCTTGAGCGCGTGCAGCCGGAAGCCCGGAAGGTCCATGCCCTCCGGCCCCCGGCTCAAGTCGAGCGCCGCGAGGATGTCCCGCAGCTTCGCCACGTGCTCCGGCGCGACCCGCCGCGCCGTCCGGCCCTCGTAGAGCGCCTTCAGGCCGCGGTGGCGGAACGATGCGATCATCATCGAAGTCTAGGTTGTCGCCCGCCGGACGACAACCGGCGACGCCGAATGGGGGGCTGGAATCGGGGCGAACTTGACGAAGAGCCCGTTCGCGACCGCAAGTTGTTGGTGGACAACGACAAGACCGAGACACACTTCGAGCGTGGAGAATGACATGACCAAGGCCGATCTCGTTGAGCAGGCCGCCGGTGCGGTAGGCCCAAGCGTCACCAAGAAGGACTGCGGGCTCGTGGTGGACGCTTTCCTCGACGCCGTGAAGAACGCGCTTGAGCGGGGCGAGGGCATCGAGATCCGGGGCTTCGGGACCTTCAAGGTGCGACGCCGCAAGCGCCGCACCGCCCGCAACCCCAGGACGGGGGAACCGGTCGAGGTTCCAGCGCGCGCCGCGCCGGTCTTCCAACCCTCGTCACTCCTCCGCGAACGCGTGACTCGAGGAAACGCCTCCGCGTAGGCACGGACATGCGTTCGGTACTAAGAAGGGATGGCTCTGGGACGGTTTTCGACTCCCGCAACTTCCTGGGAATTGAGGCGGTTTTGTCGCTGTTTCGGTACGGCGGAATCAGACACCAGATCGTCGGCGAGAGCGGCGGATCGCGCAGTCCCAATTTGACTTACGTGATCTCTCGCCTTGATTTGGAGCGTTGACAGTCTGCGCTACCAGCGAGCCGACGAAGGACAGCTTCGGAAGGCACTGGACGCTCGCCGGAGACCTCGCGGCTGAGGTTTTCCACTCGGCGGGAGTCAGACAGCGGGAATCCGACCCGGGAATCCCGTAACGTCAAGTGATCGAAAAGGATAGAACCTTGAACGCTTCCGCCGTTACGTCAGGGTCAAGAAGAACCGGATCGTGCGGGATGCGGGTGGCCGTTGATGGCGTCGGCGAGGGCGCGCCAGGCCTGGGGAACCGTCTGCGGCGGCAGTTGATCCTCCTGCTGTTTCCATTCGCGCAGGACGGCGCGGCGATACTCCAGGCCGCAACGCGCGAGAACCCACTCCTCGTAGTCCGCGACGCGCCGAATGGCCGCGACGGTCAGGTCAACCGGTATGCGGAGCGACGGAGGCGCCTGTCCGGTCGGGATCATGTCGGGCTTCCAGATCGCCTCCCGGATCCTCTCCGACGAGAGCCAGACGGGTCGAAACTCGTAGCGGTTGAGGTAGACGCCACCCTTCTGCGGCGTACCGTACAGGAGCCCGAAACCCCACAACATGAGACGGTCGCCGTTGGGCAGCACGAGCGTGTAGCAGCTCGATCCTGCTTCTCCCTCGGGCGGCCGTCGTTTGAGGAAGCCCGCTTCGAGCAGGAGGTTGCCTTCCGGACGCACGATGTCTCGGCCCCAGTTCCAGCACTGCTGGTGTAGCAGTTCCTGCCCCTTGCGTCGGCGCGGGCCGGAGACCGGGCTCACAGCCATGCTCCGCCCCAGGCCAGCAGAGCGCTGAACGCGGCGGCCGCCACAGCCTGCCGACCCACCAACCGTAGCGCGAACGCGCCGCCCTGCTCGCGCGCAATCGTCAGGCAGGTGACCAGGCAGGGCAGCAGCACGCCGGCCAGGTAGACGGCCGTCAACAGTTGGACGGCGCTGAGGCTTGCGGCGACTCCCGGCTCCGCCAGCAACAGGATG
>JAJDTQ010000111.1 GCA_022827045.1 Candidatus Binatia bacterium | reverse complement strand
CCGGTCCGGTTCTGAACCACCGTCCTGGGGTTGCCGGGGACATGTTTGCCGAAGTGGCGGGCAATCAGCCGGGTGTAGGTGTCGAAACCGCCGCCCGGAGAGAATCCGACCACGAAACGAATGGTCTTGCCCTTGAAGAAGTCGTCCGCTCCCACTGCGAGGGACGGAACCAACGCGAGGACAAGCGCCGAAACCATGACGACACGGAGAAATCGACTGGTCATAATGAGCCTCCTGAGTTTTCTTTCACGTTGCAAGATGTCGCACGAACTTAAACCTGCTTTCTTTCACAAATCCGGGCCAAAGAAAAGAGCAAAGACCACGCCGGAATGCGCTACGGCGTCGACGGCGATTTGCTCTCCGAGTCGGAATATGAGAAACATCTTTCCAGGGTGCTTCCCAACGCCGAGGACGAGCGCGTCCTGAACGAGACCTTCAAGGACAAGGACTGGGTTCTTCAGATGAACTAGTCGCCCGCCTCCTCGCGGACGGAGAATCCCTCGAAAGACCGCGCCGGCCGTGCGGTTTTTCTCCCGTTGCGAGCAAGGAGAATCTCGTGAATCGTTTCTGCCTCGTCTGTCAGAATGTCGACTGCAAGAGCCGTGGCTCGGAAGAGTTGATGCAGGAGCTGCAGGAGCGGGTGGCGGCCAAGGGGCTGACCGACGTCGAGGTGCGTTCCTACATGTGTTTCGGCGCGTGCCAGGAAGGCCCCAACATGGTCGTCTATCCGGACAAGTGCTGGTACGCCGGAGTCAAGAAAGAGGACGTTGACGAGGTCGTTGAACATCTGGCCGGCGGACCGCACGTGGAGCGCCTGGACAAGATCGACCCTTCCCTCAAGGAACTCATCTACCAGTTGCTCGACACCGGAGTATTTTAGCCGCCATGGAAGGCATCCTGTTCCCGCGGGGTGTGGTCGAGGGACTCGAGGGGCTTGATGCCTATCGCTCCAGAGGCGGTTATGAGGCCGTCGCCCGCCTCGGAGAGTTGTCTCCCCAGGAAATCATCGCGACAGTGGACGCCTCGGGCCTGCGTGGCCGGGGCGGCGCGGGCTTTCCCGCCGCCAGGAAGCTCGCCCTCACCCTGGAATGTCCCGACACCCCTCACTACGTGGTCATGAACGGAGGCGAGGACGAGCCCGGCAGCCACAAGGACCGCGTCCTCATGGAGAACGTCCCCCATCTCATCCTCGATGGGATCATTCTCGCGGCCTACGCGGTGCAGGCGGAGAAGGCCTACCTCTACATCAATCACGGCTATGACGCCGCCACCGGCGCGGTCGAGAACGCCATGCGCGAAGCCCGTGAGGCCGGCTACTGGGGCGAGGACATCGCCGGCTCCGGTTTCGGCCTGGAGCTCGTGATCGTTGCGGCGCCGTCCAACTACGTGGCCGGAGAGGACACCGCCGCGCTGGAGGTGATCGAGGGGAAGGAGCCGCTGCCCAGGCAAAAACCGCCTTTCCCGGTCACCGCCGGCCTGTTCGGAAAGCCCAGTCTGGTCAACAACGTGGAGACGCTGGCCAATATCGCGCCCATCGTCGCCAGGGGACCCGAGTGGTTCCGTACCTTCGGCACCGCCGAGAGCACCGGGACCATGATCTTCTCGCTCGGGGACGAGATGGAGAGGCCGGGCGTATACGAGCTGCCCCTGGGGACCCCGCTGCGCCACCTCGTGGAGGAATGCGGCGGCGGCCTGAAGGGCGGCAAGCGCATCAAGGCCGTTCTGCCCGGAGGCCCGTCATCGGGGTTCCTGCTGCCCGAAAACCTCGACATTCCGCTGGATCACGATTCCCTGCGCGAGGCGGGCTCGTCCATCGGCTGCGGCGTCGTCAAGGTCCTGACGGAAGACGACTCGGTGGTGGATGAGGTGGCGCGGATCGCGGATTTCTTCGCTCGGGAATCCTGCGGCCAGTGCCCGGCCTGCCGCATGGAAACCAACATGCTGGTGGCGCTGCTCAAGAAGGTTCAGGAGGGCCAGGGGAACGATGCGCTGCTGGAGCAGTTCGGGAAGGTGATCGAGTTCAACAAGGGGAAGGGTTTCTGCAGCCTGATCAACATGCCCGGCCCGCCCATCGAGAGCGCCCTCCGGCTCTTCCCGGAAGAGTTCCGCGGCGGGTGACCGGCGGCGGGCCTGCTTGCCCGCACGCATCTTACATGTCGAGGTTTTTCTTCGGCACGTTGAAGACCACGCCGTCGCCGTTCCTCACCAGGGCCATATCGTTGTCCCACTCCTTCACCACCTCTACCTCGTCTCCCGGCGAGAAGCTCGCTTCCTCGATTTCCGAGTTCTTGGTTGACTGATACTTGTAGGTAAACGCTTCCTTGACCGTGGCCATCCGAGGCCCCTCCCTTCATCGTGGATGGTCTGCCAACTCCCGTGTGTTGGCCGGCCGCTGCGGGGTTGAAGCCCGCCCCTACACGTCCCGCCAACTGCCGCGCCTAGTCGGATGGCGCAACGCCGCTTCCAGCCGCTCCAGGAAGGCCGTCCGCGGCACCTCTCGGGCGCCGAGGCTCAGCATATGGGAGGTTGTAACCTGCGCGTCGATGAAATGGAAGCGCCAACCCGCGAGCCGTTCCACCAGCCGCGTCAGCGCCACCTTGGAGGCGTCCCGCTCCCGGTGGAACATCGACTCGCCGAAGAACCCCCGGCCCAGGGCGATGCCGTAGATGCCTCCGACAAGGTCGGCGCCGAGCCGGCATTCCACTGAGTGGGCCAGGCCTGCTTCGTAAAGACGCACGTAAGCCTGTTCCATTTCAGCGGTAATCCACGTGCCTTCCTGACCCGGCCGCTCGACGGCAGCGCAGGCACGGATCACGGCGCGGAAGTCTTCATCGAAGCTCACCCGGAACCGCCCCTGGTTCAACACGCGCCGCAGCCGCCTGGAGACGTGGAAGTCCTCCAACTCCAGGACGCAACGGGGGTCCGGGGACCACCACAGGATCGGCTGCCCGTCGCTGTACCAGGGAAAGATGCCCATGGAGTACGCCAGCAGGAGACGGGCGCTGCCCAGGTCGCCGCCCACCGCCAACAGCCCGTCCGGTTCCGCCTCGCGAGGGTGGGGGAAAACGAGCTTCCGGGTCAAGCGATAGACAGGCATGGACCGGACCATGGTGCAGAATCGACCGAAGGGATGCAAGGAACGCGGCCGGGAAGGTGGCGGTGCAACGAACAACCGGGACTTTGCACCGCAATCGTGTTATACGGGGACAGGGAGACGGCCATGTTCAAGAGGATCGACCACGTCGCGCTCCATGTCGCGGATCTGGATCGCACCATCGCCTTCTACGAGGAGAACTTCGGCTTCCGGAAGTATTTCCAGCACCAGGCCACGGCGGGGATGCAGATCGCGTACCTCAAGCTGGGAGACACCGTGCTGGAGCTGACCCACAGGAGCGACGGCTCCATGACGGGCTTTCACTTCTGCCTGGAAACCGACACCTTCGACGAGACCGTCGCGGAGCTTCAACGACGCGGCGTGACGCTGTTGAGGGAACCCCACCGGACCGCGGCGCGGGAGCCGCGGGAAGAAGGCTGGCGCCGGGTCGTCTTCGGCGGCCCGGACGGCGAGCAGATCGAGCTCCGCGGCTAGCCGATCCCGGCTGCAGCGCGGCGAGGAAGATCCCATGCCGGACCAGGAAGCCACGACGATCAAGCTGGACTGCCCCTGCTGCGGCGCGACCCTGATCGTGGACCCGTCGCTGGCGGTGGTGTTGCGGCACGAGGTGCCGCCGCCGCAGCACAGGGCGCCGGATCTCAAGGACGCCGGCCGCCTGCTCCGGGAAGAGGCGACGCAGCGCGATCAGAAGTACCGCCACATTCTCGATGCGGAAAAGGACAAGGGCAAGGTGCTGGACCGCAAGTTCCAGGAACTGTTCAAGAAAGCCAAGAACGAGCCCATCGAGAAGCCCCTCAAGGACATCGACCTCGACTGACGGCCTCCTGGCCTCGCGCCGAGCTTCCGCCGGCCGTCACGACGGCCTTGCGGCTTTTGCCTCGTAGCCGTACACGAGCTCGAGCAACTGCTTGACCATCCGCGCCGTGGCGCCCCAGATGTCCCACTCCCGATATTGAAAGTGGTAGATGGGCTCCGACCTCTGCGACAGGCGGGAGTCGAGCGTGAGCGCATCCTGTCGCAACAGCGCGGCCACGGGCACGGAGAACACCTCGGCCGTCTCCCGCGGATCGGGACGAAACTCGTACGGGTAGGGGATCAGCCCCACGAAAGGGGTCACCAGGAAGTTGTAGCCGGCGAACACCTGGTCGAGCTGGCCCAGGATGCGCACGTGGCCGGGATCGACGCCGATCTCTTCCTCCGTCTCCCGCAACGCCGTGGCCAGCGGGCCCTCGTCGTCCGGGTCGACCCTGCCGCCGGGAAACGCCACCTGACCGCTGTGGGAGCTCAGGTTGTCCGCCCGCAACGTCAGGATGAGGTGGTCTCCGTCGCGGCGCTCCTGAATCGGAGCCAGAACCGCCGCGGGCCTGAAGTCGTCGCCAGCGACGGTCTTCGGTGCCCGGGTCCCGAGAATATCGAATCTATTTGCGCGGACATCCACGTCGGGAGCAGTGGGAAAAGGATACAGGCTAGTTCTCCGGCTTGAGCGATTCCGGGAAGTAGCGGGACGGGAACCAGACCTGGGCGTTGAAGTTGGTGCAGCCGAGGATTCTCAGCTCGCGCATGATGCGGATGTAGTCTTGCGACTCGATGTAGCTCTCCCACGCCTGCGGGGTATCGAACTCGATCATGATGGCGACCTGGGGACTCACCTCCAGCGGGTTCCGGAGATTGCGGATTTCCTTGACCCCGGGCGCCGCCAGGGTCATGGGCAGCCAGTCGTTCTTGGCCTTGTTGCTGTAGATCGTCAGATTAGCCTTCTGGTCGGGCAGGTCCCACTGAACGACATAGGTGACCATGATCGCCTCCCTACATGAGTGTCCTGACCAGCCCGCCGTCGATCAGGAGCGCCGTCCCCGTGATATAGCTCGCGCGGTCGGAGCCGAGGAACACGACCAGGTCGGCGACTTCCTCGGACTGCCCGAAACGGCCCAGGGCGATCTCCGCCCTGCTCTGTTCCTGAACCTGCTCCAGCGGCAGGTTGAGCCGCTTGGCCCGCGCCACGTTGAGGTTGTGATGGCGCTCGGTGTCGATGCGTCCGGGCATCACCGTGTTGATGAGTATGTTGTCGGGCGCCAGCTCGCGCGACAGCGTCTTGGTCCATCCCACCACGCCGGTGCGGAACGTGTTCGACAGGATCAGGTTGGGAATGGGCTCCTTGATGCCGTAGGAGGTGATGTTGATGATGCGCCCCGCCCCCGCCTTCTTCATGTGCGGCACCGCCTCGCGCGTAAGCCTGACCGTGCCCATGAGGCTCAGGTTGTAGGCCGCGCTCCAGTCGTCCTCGCTCAACGCGTCGAACGCTCCGAACGGCGGTCCGCCGGCGTTGTTCACGATGACGTCGACCCGACCGAAGGCCTCCACG
The DNA here is from genome assembly GCA_022827045.1 of Candidatus Binatia bacterium. The sequence continues at coordinate 15,607 of JAJDTQ010000111.1, read as the reverse complement.
CTCTTGTCGACGAAGTTCCGTATGTCATCGTACTTGGACATGTCCGCGACGGTGGCGAGGACCTCGCCCCCCGTCTCGTTCCGAATCTCGTCCGCGGCGCGTTCCAGCGCCTCGCCGCCCCGGGCGCAAATGCTCACCTTCGCCCCCTCCGCGGCGAAACCCTTGGCGATCGCCTTTCCCATTCCCTGACTCGCGCCGCCCACCAGCGCCACCTTGCCTGCCAGTCCCAGGTCCATCCAAACTCCTCTTTCTACGTTACCGCATCCGCCGCGCCCGCCTTCGGGCGGCGTGCCAACGGACGCCCGCCTTCACTTCTGTGTCCAGTAGATGTTGTCGTCGAACTCCGAGTCCAGCCGCATCAGGTACAGCGACAGCATGCCGTGGGCGCCCAGCGGCCTCAACTGCCGCGGGTCTCCGCTCTTGACGGCGGCGATCTCCTCCGCGCTCAGGTCATAGTCCGACAAGGCCCCGTCCAGATCCGCGCGCGCCCGGTCCAGGGTGGCCGGCTTCATCTTGAGGTCGAAGAGAAACCGGTTCAGATGGTAGCGGCTCATGCGATGCTCCCGTGTTCCTGGTGCCGGCCCGCGCGTCCGCGAATCAGAGCTTCCAGCTCACGAACCCCCACCCGGTGGCGACGTGGTCGGGCATGTAGAAGGTGGCGGAGGCCGGAGTGTCGCTGACGGCGCCGATGGTGACCATCCAGTTCAGGAACTCGGAGTTTCCCGACTGCCGCAACTCCTCCAGGGTCAGGCCGGCCAACGCCGCGCCCTCGCCGGCGCGCATCTGCCGTAGCAGCCCTTCATCGAAGCTGGTGTCGATCTCGCCGATGCGCGGCGAGCCCGGGAAGTGAGACAGGCCGCCGGTGGCGAGGATGGCCACCCGCTCGGCGGTGGCGTCCGCCACCTGCCGGATGAGGCCTCCCAGCGCGTAGCACCGGGCAGGTGTGGGCAGCGGGTCGATCCAGGTGTTGACGAAAATGGGCAGGATGGGGATTTCGGGCTCCGGGAGCAGAAAGTGGAGCGGCACCATCTGCGTGTGCTGCAGCTCGATGTCCTCGCCGAAGGACAGGTCCAGCCCGGCTGCGACGCCGGCCTCCAGGATGGCCCGCCCCAGCTCGGGGTGATTCCGGTAGTGGAAGTCGTACCGGGTGAACCGGCCGCGGACATCGTCCGCCAGGGTGACGAAAAAGGTCGGTATGTTGTCGAAAAAGAAGTTGACGAACTGGTCGTTGGCGACCACGATCAGGACGTCGGGCCGGGCGGCTTCCATGTCGGCGCGAAGCACGGAAAAGGCGCCCTCCGCGTCCTCGCGCAGCTTCTGCTGCGCCTCCAGGGAAGGCTTCCCGCCGGCCGCCTGCGGCGCCATGCGGTAGTGGAGCTTCATGAACTCCTCCCACTCGGCGCCCGGATCGAGCAGCATGTTGGGTGCGTGGCTCGCGGCCATCGCGGCGACGAACGGCATTTGCGATCCTTTCTAAACGGTGTGCGCAAAAGATGGTATAATCCGAGGCTGCACAATTCAACCGTCCTTTGGAGCTCGAACCGAGCCGGGCAACTCAGTGTCCACGCGAGGCGGGATCTCCGTAGACGGTACGATCCCAGCAGGGGGGTGAGATGAGGGGAATGTCTCTGGGGGTGTTGATGGCCGTTGGGCTGGCGGCGTTGGGGCTGCCCGCGTTGGCGTACGAGTGGACGCCCGCCACCACCGTCTTCGAATATCGGGAGCCCCCGGAAACCGATGCCGCGGACCCGGACGCCGTCTCAACCATCATCGGCCTCCCGGGGATACACGTCGCCGAGCACAAGGACACCCTCCTCGACATCGCCCGCCTGTATCACCTCGGCTACCGGGAGTTGAAACGGGCCAACCCCGGCGTCGACCCCTGGCTCCCCGGCGAAGGCACGTGGGTCACCGTCCCCTCCCGGTGGATCCTTCCCGACGCCCCGAGGGAGGGACTCGTTCTCAACATTCCCGAGATGCGGCTCTACTACTATCTGCCCGATTCAAGAGTGATGACCTTCCCGCTTGGAGTGGGCAGGGAGGGCCAGGACACGCCGGACGGGACGTATCGAGTCGGGCAGAAGCGCACGAACCCCACCTGGTACGTGCCGAAATCGATCCAGGCGGAGATGGAGGTGCCGCGCAAGGTGGTCCCGCCGGGCCCGGACAACCCGCTGGGCAAATACTGGATGCGCTTGTCCCACACCACCTACGGCATTCACGGCACCAACAACCCCTGGGCCATCGGCCGTCGCGTGACCCACGGCTGCATTCGTTTGTATCCCGAGGACATCGCCTACCTGTATCCACGGGTGCCGAAAGGCACGCCCGTGCGGGTGCTCCACCAGCACGCCAAGGTGGGTGTGAGCGAAGGGAAGGCCTACTTCCAGGTCCACCGTTACGGCGTCGCGGACGACGCCCGGCTCATGACGGACCTCATGGGCCAGATCGCCGGCTTGAACCTGAAAGCCGACCTGAGAGAGTTGCGCCGGCTGCTGCTGGACCTGCCGGACGGGGTCATGACTCCGCTCCCGCTGAGGGAGGACCTCACGTCCGGTACTTCTCGTCCAGAGCGTACTTCTCCTCCAGCCCCACGATCTGGTGAAACTCGTCAAACGGCAGCAGCCGGTCCATGAGGGCCTCGCCGGTGCCCTGCTCCCTGAGGTTGGAGTAGTAGTTCTTGAGGGCCATGGCCGCTGAGTAGAGCGGACCCACCGGCCAGACGATCAGCGCAAAACCCAGATCCGCCAGCTCCGCCGGCGTCATCAGCGGCGTGACCCCACGCTCGATCATGTTGGCCACCAGCGGCCCCGGGATGTTGCGGGCGATCTCTTGCATCTCCTCGCGGGTCTCCGGCGCCTCGATGAACACCGCGTCGGCGCCGTTCTCCTTGAAGGCGATGCCGCGCCGGATGGCCTCCTCGAGGCCCAGGGCCTGGCGGGCATCGGTGCGCGCAACGATGAAGAGGTCGCCGTCTTCCCTCGCGCCCACCGCGGCGTTGAGCTTCTTGAGATACTCGTCCAGCGGCACCACCTGCTTGCCCCTCATGTGGCCGCAGCGCTTGGGCCAGATCTGGTCCTCCAGGAACATGCCGGCCGCCCCCGCCCGCTTGAGCTCGGTGACGGTGCGGACCACGTTCACCGCGTTGCCGTAACCGGTGTCCGAGTCCACGATGACCGGCGTCGGCACCGCGCCGCATATGCGGTAGATGGTGCTCAGCATCTCGCTCTGGGTGAGGATTCCGAAGTCCGGCTCGCCCAACAGGGTGGCCGAGATGCCGTAGCCGGTGGTGAAGATGACGTCGAAGCCGGCGCGTTCGGCGATGCGCGCGCTCAGGGCATCGTAGACCCCGGGCATGACCAGCGTTCCCTTGCGGTCGAGAGCTTCCTTGACTCTGCTCATTTGGGCCTCCAGCCGGATTGTTTGCGGGAACGGTCGGCGCCGAGATGCCGGTGGACTTGCAGGAGGGCTACTCGGCGGGAATCTCCACGATCACGTCACCAAGCACCTTGGCCACGCATCCCAGGCGGTCCGCGGCGTCCGACTCGAGCATGGACAGCGTGAGTTCCTCGTTGTCGTCCATGGGGCTCAGGTTGTTCTCGCCGGACAGTATTCTCACCTTGTCGGTACCGCAGATTGCTTCGGTGCAGTCGTGGCGAAGCTTGACGCCGTTGCGTATCGCCGCCACCAGGATGGTGGTGCCGTCGTCGACCTCGAAGCTCTGCCCCAGCGGCATGAAAGTGACTCTAGGCATGGCGGGGTTGTAGGAGACGCACGGCGGGATGTCAAGTTGTGGACGCCGCCGCGGGCAGGCTATTGAAGCCCAGTCTGGCGCCCTTCGGCTTCGCTTCGCGAAGCTTGTCCTGAGCTTGTTGAAGGGCTCAGGGCGAACGGAGTTTTCATTAGTATTCCTGAACCGAACCGTTCGCCCTGAGCGTAGCGAAGCGAAGTCGAAGGGCGCCGACTCTTGCCAGACAGTGTTTCCAACAACCAGCTAGATTTCTACCACCAGGCCATCCTCCGCCGTCGCCACCGGCAACGATTCGCGCCGGGCCAGCATCTCTTCGCCCATGTGCGTGAGGATCAGTTGCTTGCACTCCAGGCGCTCGCGGCGTGCTGCGATCTCCACGTAGCTCATGTGCGAGGGGGACGGGGCGTCGTAGTAGCAGCACTCGCAGATGAACAGGTCGGCGCCCCGGCTGTGGGTGATGAACTGGTCCGTCCAGCTCGAATCGCCGGAGAATAGCACCGTGCGTCCCGCCACCGTGACCCTGAGCCCGAGGGAGACGGCGTCGGTCTGGTGCGGAACCCGGAAGGCCAGCACCTCGGCCTCGGCCACGGCGGTGACCGTGTCCGGCTCCAACTCGACGAAGGCGACGAAGGACAGCTCCTTCTCTCCGTACATGAGCCTCATGAGATCGCGCACGCGCCTTTCGGTGCCGGGCGGGCCCGCCACTTCCAGCGGACGGCTCCGGGGCCTGTCGTACAGGTAGTGGATGAAGAAGAAGGGCAAGCCGCCGAAGTGGTCGCCGTGGAGGTGGCTCAGGATCACCGCGTCGAGGGCCGCCGGGTCCAGACCGGCGCGCCTGAGGGCCGGCAGCGTGGAAGGCCCGCAGTCGAGGAGATGAAGGCGCGAGCGGTCCTCCAGGAGATAGGCGGTCTGGTTGCGGCCGCCGCTGCCGAAGGCATCGCCGGAGCCGAGAAAATGGACTCTCACGGGGCGGAGATTAGCAGCGCCGGATTGACCTTGGCAACGCGTTCCGGGTCTGCCAAATTCTTCGGAGATGATGGCGTCCTTCGACTTCGCTTCGCTGGCGCTCCGCTACGCTCAGGACGAACGGTTTTGGAAACCTGATCCCGTTTGTCCTGAGCGTAGCGGAGCGGAGTCGAAGGACGCCGAGACGGCTGCTCCATGAAGATCGTTCTCGGCCCCTACCATCCCCAACTGGAAGACGCCCTGGCGGAAGAGGTCCGGGCTTGGCGAGAGCACGACCCGCTGGCTCCGCTCCTTCTCGTGGTGCCTTCCGAGACGCTTCGCCGCCGTGTGAAGGTGCTGCTGGCCCGGGAGCGGGGGCTGCACCTGCTGAACTTCCACGTCCTCACCTTCTTCCAGCTTAGCCTGAACCTGTTCCACGAAATGCAGGGCCCGGCGAGCCCGGTGTTGCGCGACGAGACATTCATGGAAGAGGCGCTGAGACGCGTGGTCCCGGCCCGCGGCCGTTTCGCCCGGATCATGGAGAACGACGGCGCCTGTTCCTCGCTGTGGCAGAGCCTGCGGGACCTCAAGGACGCCATGGTGGATCCCGAGGCCGCCCTGGAGGCGCTACGCGAAGGGCTCTTCGACAACCGCGACCGCAACGCGCTGGGCGACCTCTTCGAGCTGTACCGTGAGGTAAAGCGCCGTTTCCCGCGGTGGCAGGCCCAGGACCACCAGGACCTCGACGCGACCGCGGCGCGACATGCGTCCTCGTCGGCCTACCTGAGGGAGTTCCGGCGCATCTGCTACTACGGCTTCTACGACCTGACCCAGAGCCAGCTTGAGCTCTTCGGCGGCATAGCCGGCAACTACCCGGTGACCCTGTTCTATCCTCTCGTCCGGGGCCACCCGGACTGGTCCTTCGCCCAGGACTTCTACGACCGTTACCTTCGAGGCCTCGCCGGGGCGGACGAAGTCGTGGACCTTGTCGCGGACGGCAGGGAAACCGCCGCCCCGCCGGGCGGCCCCGGGACGGAGCCGCGTCCGCCCGTGGATCCCCGCCCCCGCCCCGAGATCGTCAGCTGCGCGGGACCCCGGGACGAGGTCCTGACCGTGGCCAAGAACGTCCTCCGGCGCGTGGAGCAGGACGGAATCGACTTCCAGCACGTTGGGGTGGTGGCGCGCACCCTGGACCCCTACCTGCCGTGGATCCAGGAAATCTTCCCCGCGCACGGCATCCCGTTCCACACCCCGGCACGGGAGCCCCTGCGCCGCTTCAACCGCGTCCGGGCCGTGCTGACGCTCCTGGACCTGCCGGTCCGGGACTATCCGCGGGCCGGCGTCATCGATCTCCTGGCGTCCCACGACTTCAACTTCGCCGCCGTCCTGGACCCCGGCATCGAGCCCCGGCCGGATCTCTGGGACGTGGCCACCCGCTCCTTGCGGATCAACCGGGGCATGGCGGAATGGCGCCGCCTGGAACGCTACGCCCGCGAGGGCGTCAAGCTGAGCCTCGTGGACGAGGAGGAAGGCGGCCCCCTGCACATCAAGCCGGAACAAATCGCCGCGCTGCTCAAGACCGTGAACACCCTGCACGAGCATCTCGGCGCGTTACCCAAAGAGGGCCACTACTCTGAGCTGGCCGCCTGCTGGCGGGCCGTTGTCGAGCGGTTTCTCAACCCGGGCTCGGACGAAACGGCGCCCGCGGTGGCAAGGGCCATCGACCGGGCCTTCGCCGGGCTGGAGGCGCTGGAGGCGATAACCCCCACCGTGTCGCTCGACACCTTCGCCCAGGCGCTTCGCACCAGTCTGGAGCGGGCCGCGGTGCCGCTCGCCGAGGGAGTCGTGCCGGGGATCCAGGTCCTGGACGCCGGGGCAGCCCGGGGCGTCCCCTTCCGGGCGCTCTTCCTCATGGGCATGAACGAGGGCGTGTTCCCGCGCACCATCCGCGAGGACCCTTTCCTGCGGGACCACGCACGTGCCGTGCTGGAGAAAGACCTGGGTTACAAGATCTCGCCGAAACTGGCTGGATACGGCGAAGAAAAGCTCCTGTTCGCCCTGCTCACCGGCTCGGTCAGCGACCGCCTCCATTGCAGCTACCAACGCTCGGACGCGGCCGAACGGCCGTTGGCGCCGTCCTGGTACCTGCGCGAGGCGGACCCCGGCCGCGAGGAGGCCGGAACGCCGATTCCCAAGAGCGTCCTCGGCAAGCGGCAGGCACCGCCCTTCAACGACGACCGCTGGCTGCTGCCGGAAGAACTGGCGGTGCGGCGGGCCGTGGAAGGGGCGGACCCGACCCCGTTCGTGCGCATGGGCGGCGCCTCGGTGGAGGGCTTCCACAGAAGCGCGGCGGCGGGCCGCGCGCAGGACGACGGCGCCGGGACCGCCGGGCCGTTCGACGGCATCACCGGCCCCCTGGAGGACGTGTGGAACGGGATCCTCGAGAACGCCGTCTCCCCCACCACCCTGGAGGCGTACGGCCGCTGCCCGTTTCAGTACTTCGCCCGCGGCGTGCTCAAGCTGGAACGGCTGGAGCGCCCCGAAACCGCGGCGCCGGTCCAGGCGCTGGAATGGGGACAGCTCTGCCACGAGATCCTGCAGCGGTTCTACCAGGACCCCGGCCGCGCCTGGGGGGACGGCTGGAGCGCGTGGCTCGACAGCGCCGCCGCCGAGGTCCTGTCCGCCTTCGAGGCGCGATACGCCACCGGGTACCCGGCGGCATGGGAAGTGGCCGGCGAAGAGCTCGTCGGCGTGCTGCGTGAGACGGTCCGCGCGGACCTCGACGAGATGAAGCGCTCCGGCTTCCGCCCCGTGGAGCTGGAGAGCTACCTGACCACGCGGCTCGGCGAGGAATGGCCCGGAGATCTCCGGGACTTGCCCGTGCACGGCCGCCTCGACCGCATCGACCACCATGCCGAGGACGGGCGCTATCGCGTGGTCGACTACAAGTACAAGACCGGCAAGGGACCCGGCAACGGAGAGGACAGGCCGGAGGCCGCGGCGACGGACGGGCGGAAGCTGCAGCTGCCTGTCTACGTGCTGCTGGCCGCGGAATACGCCAGGACCCGGGGCCCCACGGCGGAAGCCGCCGTCGAAAAGGCCTGGTACTACTTTATCGCCCGCCGCTGGAGCAAGGGGCCGCTGGTTCAGCGCTCCTTCCCGGCGGGAGCCTGGAATGGAGCTTCCGGCGAAAAGATCCGCGACGCGGTCACCCGGCTCCTGCGGGGCATCCGCGCCGGGGAGTTCTTCGTCATGCCCGGAACCCATTGCCGCTTTTGCGAAGTGTCGGAGATCTGCCGCAAGGACCATTTCCCCTCCCGCACGCGGGCCGAGAGACACCGGGCCCGGGGAGCCGATCCCTCATGACTCGTTCTCCCCCGGACGACCTCGAACGGCGGCAGGCGACCACGACCTTCGACCGCAACGTAGTCGTAACCGCGGGCGCGGGAACCGGCAAGACGACCCTGCTGGTGGAACGGTGCGTGAACCTGCTGATGCGCTCGCGGCGCCCGGTAAAGGTGACGGACCTGGTGGCCCTCACCTTCACCAACAAGGCCGCCAACGAGATGAAGGCGCGTCTGCGGGAAGAACTCGAGGTCCTGGCCGGACCCCGCGCCGGCCGGCCTGCGCCGGCAGGGGTCGCGGCACGGGTCGACGCCCTCCGGGAGCGCTATCGCCTGACCGCGGACGAGATCCACGGCCGAGCCCGGGAAGCGCTCCAGGACCTCGAACGGGCACAGATCGGCACCATCCACAGCTTTGCCGCGTCGCTGCTCCGGCTCTACCCGCTGGAGGCCGGACTCGACCCCGGGTTCCAGGAAGACGACGGCACCCTCCGGAAGAGACGGTTCGACACCTTGTGGGGGCTATGGCTCAGCGAAGAGCTGTCCGACACCGGTCCCAGGAAGACACAGTGGAAGCACGCTCTCGACCGCTTCCCGCTGGACGTGCTCCGCGAGCTTGCCCTGGCTCTATGTGCCGAGCACGTGGACCTGGATGAGCTGCGGCTCTCGGGCGCGCCCGACGGCGCTATCGTCGAGTGGTTGCGCGGGCTGGACGATGCCGCAACGGAACTCATCGAGCGTTACCCGGAGAACCGGCGAATCGAACAGGCGCTGGCGGCGGCACGGAAGGCGATACGGTCCGTCCTCACCGGCGGCCCGCCGGTCGACGCCGGGGAGTCGGGCCTGCTGAAGGCTCCGTCCCGGGTGAGCGGATGGACCGAACACGACTTCAACCTGGCGCGCAACCTCATCGCGGACGCGGCCGGGCTGGCCCAGGTGGACGCCGCGGAGGTCGGGCGGCTGTGCGCCCTGCTGGCGCCGTTCGTCCGACAGTGCCGCCGGGAATTTACCCGCAACGGCCTGGTGACGTTCGACGGCCTGCTGGTGCGGACGCGGGACCTGCTGCACGAACACCCGCGGATCAGGGAAGAGCTGAAGGCGCGTTTCAAGGCGATCCTGGTGGATGAGTTCCAGGACACCGATCCGTTGCAATACGAGATCCTGCTGTGGCTGTGCGAAGAGCCCTCCCAGGGAGCCCGGAACTGGCGCGAGATCCGCCTCGTGCCGGGCAAGCTGTTCGTGGTCGGTGACCCCAAGCAGTCCATCTACGGGTTCCGGGGCGCCGACATGGAAGCCTACCTGAACGTGGTGAAGGAGGTGATCGAGGCCCAGGATGGCGTCCAGTACCGGCTCACCGCCAACTTCCGAAGCGACCCCAGGATCCTCGACGTGGTGAACGGCGTCTGCGAACACCTGATCCAGGAACGGCCCGGCCTGCAACCCGAGTACATCGCCCTAGAGCCCGGCGTCGCCGACAACGGCCGGGAACCGGTCTCCGACGAGCTTGGCGAACTGCCGGCCGAACAGGATCGGAACCCGGTCACGGTACGCCGGGTGACTCCCCGGGGCGCGACACTCAAGGCGGAGGGGGCACGACGCCTGGAGGCGGAGTCGCTGGCCCGCTGGCTGAAGGAGGAGGTCCTGGGCCGGACGTTCTTCCACGACCGCGAAGGGCGGCGGGTGGCGGTGGAGCCCGGCCACGTGGCCTTTCTCATGCGCGCGCTGACCAACGTCCAGGTCTACCTGGAAGCGCTACGCCGGCACGGCATCCGTTACGTGGTGGAAGGCGAGCGAGACTTCTATGCCGCGCAGGAAGTCATCGACGCCGTCAACCTGCTGCGGGCCATCGACAACCCCCACGACCGGCTCGCGCTGGTGGGGGTGCTCCGCTCGCCCGTGGGCGGGCACGACGATGCCGCGATCTTCGATCTCCACCGGCAAGAGCTGCTGGACTACCGCTCGGTGGCGGACTCCCGGTGGGTGGACCTGCCCGGCAGCGTCGTGGACCTGTATCAACGCCTCCACCGGCTGCACCGGGAAGCACGCTTCCTGGAAGCCGGGAAGGCGGTAGAGCAGGTGTTCAAGGAACTGCCGCTGTCGGTGCTGGCGGCCGGCGGGAGATCCGGGCAACAGGCCGTGGCCAATCTGGAAAAGGTGCGATTGTTGGCCCGGGAGGCGGGCGCGGGCGGCAGCGGCACCCTCAAGGACGTGGTGGCCGAGCTGGAACGCCGCGTCCGGGACCGCGAGGACGAGTCCGAGAACGCGCTGGAGGAGGAGACCCTGGATGCCGTGCGGATGATGAGCATCCACCGGGCCAAGGGGCTCGAGTTCCCCGTGGTGGTGCTGGTGGATACCCTGGGTGGAGTCAGGGGGGGACCGTCCTCGCTGGTGGAGGTGCAGCGGGACTGGGCCAGCGGCCTCACGGGCATCCACGTGGACGAGGTGTGGAACCTGCCCGGCGTCTTTCTCCGGGCGAAACGGCGGGAACGGGAAGCATACGAGCAGCGCCGCCTGCTGTACGTGGCCATGACCCGGCCCCGCCAGCGACTCGTCGTGTCCTTCGCCGACAGGCAGGGAAAGGACGGCGACAGTCTGGCGGGCCTGATCGGCGAGGCGGCCGGCGGCAGCCTGCGGGGCGCGGTCGGACCCGCTGTTGCCTGCGGCGCCGGGGAGATGGCGGTGGAGGCGGTGGCGGAGACCCCGGGCGCGGACGAACAGGGCAACCCCCGCCCGGCACCGACACCGGACACTACGGACTGGTCGCGGTACGAAGAGGAATGGCGCCGCCGCCGCGAGGAGTATGACACCCGCCGCCAAACCCCGCTCTTTCTCACTCCCACGCGGCTCAAGGCCGCCGGCGAGGCGGCGGAGACGCCTGTTCGCGCCACCGGCCTCGAACGTGACACCGCCCTCGAACTGGGAAGGCTGGCCCACAAGGTGCTCGAATTCTGGGACTTCGAGACCCGCCGGATCGAGCAAGACCTCGATGAAGCCGTCGCCCGCCACATACCCGAGCTGCCGCCGGCGCAAAGGGAGGCAGTGTTGCGGGAGCTCAAGGCCATGTGGGCGGCCCTGGCGCGTTCTCCCGTGTATGAGGAACTGAAGGACGCCCGGATCCTTGGCCGGGAGATTCCGTTCGTGCTGCCGTGGGACGACGGCGCGATCATGGAAGGCGTCATCGACGTGGTCTACGAGCGGGACGGGCAACTGTACGTGGCCGACTACAAGACCGACCAGGTGGCCGACGACGACATCGACGGAGTCATGCATGACTACCGCCACCAGGCACGGATCTACACCGAGGCCGTGCGGCGCACCCTCGGCCGGGACGTGGCCGGGTTCAAGCTGCTGTTATTGCGGCTCGGCCGCGGCGTGGAAGTGCCCCCCGGGATTGCCGGCACGGAGCCATGAGAAGCGAGCCCCACATCACCGCGGAGAAGATGCTGTCCCGGCTGGGGTTCAAGCCCGGTTGTCTCGGCAGGATCGCGCTGGTTCCCGGCCCCCGGGACCGCGCCGCGAAGCTGCGGGGCGCGCTGGAGGCGCCTCGGAAGGCTTTCGCCTCGAAAGACCACGAGATGTACACGGGCTCGCTGGGCCCCCGCCGGGTCACCGTGGGCAACGGCGGGCGCTACTCCGCGGAGTCGGCCATCACCACGGAGCTGCTGTGCGCCGGCGGAGTGGAGACCCTGGTGCGGGTGGGGAGCTGCGGCTCGCTCCAGGAGACGGTGAAGCTCGGCGACATCGTCATCGCCACCGGCGCGGTCCGCGGCGACGGCGCCAGCCTCCGCTACGTCCCGGAAGACTTCGCCACCCTCCCCCACCCACGGGTGGTGGAGGCCCTCGCGCGGGCGGCCGAAAGCCTCGGGGTGCCGGTGCACCACGGCCGGGTATTCACCACCGATGCGCTGTTCCGGGAGACCCCGGAACTGCTGGCCGACCTGGAGCGCCAGGGAATCGCCGCCATCGACATGGTGACCTCCGCGTTTCTGACCGTGGCCCAGGTTCGGAACGCCAGGGCGGGCGCGATCCTGGCGGTCTCGGACGAATGCGTGACGGGCAGGCTGGGATTTCGCGATCCGTCGTTCCTGCGAGCCGAGGAGCAGATGCTGGAGATCGCCGTCAAGGCAGTGGAGTGGCTGTGAAGGGGTGGAGTGTGATCCAGCGCCCGCCGTAAGCCGGTTTGGCCAACCGCCGCGTTTCATACTAGAAGAGGCCGGGGACGGGACCACATCCATGCCGGAGCGTTCGAAAGGATCGCGTGCCGAGATCATCCGATGGGGCGAGAGGCTGTTCGAGCGCCGTCTGGTGAGCGGTTGGGGCGGCAACCTAAGTTGCCGTTACGGCCGGAGCCGGTACCTGATCACCGGGCAGCACGCGGCGCTGGGTTTTCTGGGCGCAAGGGATGTCGTCGAGATCGACGCCCGGGGAGAGCCGGTGAATCCGGAGCAGCGCCCTTCGAGCGAAACCCCGCTCCATCTGGCCCTGTACACGGCCACGGATGCGCGGGCGGTGGTCCACGTGCATCCGGCGGAGATCATCGCCTATTGCCGCGGCCGTGACGAATTCGTACCGTTGAGCTTCGAAGAGGAGTATAGTCTGGGCCGGGTGCCGGTGATCCCACACGATGGCCCGACGGTCGCGGACCCCGCGCCGGTGGCCGAGCAATTGCGCCATCACCCGGTGGTGATCCTGCGGGACCACGGCACGGTCGCCCGCGGACGCGACCTCCGGGAGGCGTTCCTGATCACCGATTTGTTGGCGGAAGCCGTACACTGCCGGCTCGTCATGCCTGACGAACCGAAATCCCCGGCCTGAAAGCCGGCCGACGCCATTGCGTTACACAGGAGGAAAGACCATGCGACCAAATCGTGTTCCCGTGCTCCGAATCGCCCTTGCCTTGGGCATTGCCTTCGTCTGCATGACCGCCGCCGCGGCGTCGGCCGCTGATTTCTACAAGGGCAAGACCATCCGCATCATCGTGGGCTCGGCTCCGGGCGGCGGCTTCGACACCTACGCGCGGCTGGTGGCCCGGCACCTCCCCAAGCACATCCCGGGGACTCCCAGGACCCTGGTGACCAGCATGACCGGGGCCGGCAACCTCATCGCCGCCAACTACATGTACAACAAGGCCAAGCCGGACGGCCTGACCATCGGCCACTGGGTGGGGACCCTGGTGCTGCAGCAGGTGCTGGGGAACAAGCGGGTCAAGTTCGATGCCCGGAAGTTCAATTGGATCACCGTCCCCAAGCCCAGCTACACGGCGTGCATCGTGGCCAAGGACAGCGGCATCACCAACATGGACGAATGGCTCGCGGCCAAGAAGCCCCTCAAGCTCGGCGGCATGGGACCGGGCAGCTCCATCTCGGACATTCCCAGGTTGCTCGTCAACATCACGGGGGTTCCCCTCCAACTGATCGAGGGGTACGGCGGCGCCGCCAGGATCCGCCTGGCCATCGAGAAGCGCGAGGTCATGGGCGGTTGCTGGAGCCCCGACGTCATCTTCTCGTACTGGCCGAAGCAGATCCCCGCGGGGGAGCTGAACTTCGTGATACAGGTGGGCGTCGGAAGACACCCCAGTTTCCCCAACGTCCCGAACCTCCTGGAATACGCCAAGAACGATGCGCAGCGGCAACTGGCGGGCGTGGTGGGCCGCAACGCCCACGAGATCCTGCGGGCCTTCTCGCTGCCTCCGGGCACGCCGAAGGACCGCGTGGAACTCCTGCGCAAGGCCTTTGCCGAAACCTTCAAGGACCCGGAGCTGCTGGCCGAGGCGAAGAAGTCCCGGCTCATCATCAATCCCATTCCCGGCCCCCGTGTCGCCGAGGCGGTGAACGAGTTCTTCCAGCTCGACGCCGAACTGATGGCTAGGTTGAGGAGCATCCTGGTGCCGAAACAGTGACCGCCGCACGGCCGGGGCGGGCGGACTGCGAAGGGCGCGCATGATCGTCGAGGTCCATTGCCATCCCTTCGGGCCGCCCGCCTACCGGGACCTGCGCGACAAGATCCGCAGCGTCCCGGACCTCATAGGTTTCCGCCGCAACCATCCCGAGTTGTACCGGGCCCGGGACACCGAGCCGCTGGTGGACTAAGTCGACGAGCTGATCGCGGACATGGACCGGTACGGCGTGGACAAGGCGCTGATCATGACCACCGGCGGTTGCGACAGCCCCGACGAGAAGGACGAGAAGACCGCGGCCGCGGTGGCGCGGTATCCGGACCGGCTGTACGGGCTGGCGAGCCTGGGCGAGGACTACTCGGGCAACGGCGTGTGGGACAACGCGCCGGCGCTACGCGAGGCCGCGCCGGAGCAAATCGCGGACCGCATCGAGCGACTGGGCTTCAAGGGCATCGGCGAATCCCATGGCGGCCCTTTCACCACAGAGACGCATCCGGTCAAGATCGCCGACGACCTGCGGCCCATCATGGAGACCCTGGCGAACTACCGGGTGCCGCTGCTGATCGCCACCGGCTGGACCCAGTTTCCCGGCCGCATGTACTACGCCGACCCCATCTACGTGGACGAGATCGCGGGCCGTTATCCCGAGGTCCCCATCGTCCTCACCAAGATGGGGCGCGCCATCCAGCACTACTTCGAATCGGCGCTGATCGTTGCCATGCGCAACCCCAACGTGTATTTCGATACGACCTCCACCACCGCCGAACACCTGCGCCGGGCGGTGGAGACCATCGGCGCGGACCGCATCATGTTCGGCACCGACTGGTCGCCGACGTGGAGGTGCATCGAAGTACCGGAGCCGCTTTACCCGGCAAGGATCAAGGTCGTCAGGGAGTGCGGCATCTCTGAGGAGGACGTGGAGCAGGTGCTGTGGAAGACGGCGGTGGAGTTGTACGGTTTGTAGGCACAACAGTTCCCTCTCCCTCTGGGAGAGGGTGGCCGAAGGCCGGGGGTGGGCGCCCGCATCCGCTGGCGGCGTGGGGCGGACGGGTATTAAACCCCAGACAAGGAGGATTCAATCATGCGTTTGGACGGTAAGGTCGCGATCGTAACGGGCGGCGGCGTCGGCATCGGCCGCGCCTATTCCAAGGGACTGGCAAAGGAAGGCGCCAAGGTCGCCGTGGCCGACATCCAGGTGGAGGCCGCCAGCCAGGTGGCGGAGGAGATCAAGAAGGACGGCGGCGACGCCATCCCTGTGGCGGTGGACGTGGCATCCCCGGAGAAGACCCGCGAGATGGCGGACGCGGTGCTGAAGGCCTACGGGCGCATCGACGTTCTGGTGAACAACGCGGCCCTGTACACCGCGCTCACCAAGAAGTCCTTCATGGAGATCGGCGAGGACGAGTGGGACCGGGTCATGGCGGTGAACGTCAAGGGCCTTCACCTGTGCGTGCAGGCGGTCTATCCGGCCATGAAGGAGCAGGGCAAGGGCAAGATCATCAATATCTCCTCGGGCACCATCCTGGGCGGGACGCCGATGTTCCTGCACTACGTCACGTCCAAGGCCGGCGTGCTGGGATTCACCCGCGCGCTGGCGCGGGAAATCGGACCCGACGGGATCAGCGTCAACGCCATCATGCCCGGCCTCACCATATCGAGCGACAACCAGGA
>JAJDTQ010000245.1 GCA_022827045.1 Candidatus Binatia bacterium | reverse complement strand
GTCATCGCGCCTTGCCGACGACAAAAAATCCTGCGCAACTTATGCCACTTATTTACGGGACGCGACACTAGGAACCTCTCCGGTTCACCGAACCGCAAGCCCGCCGGCGGACTCTCCGTGATCGGCCCATGTCTGCCCCTCACGACACCCTTGTCAGAAACATCTTCGACCGGATCGCTTGGCGCTACGACCTACTCAACCGGATCATCAGCTTCCGGCTGGACTCCCGGTGGCGGCGCAAGGCCATCGACGCCCTGGAGATCGAGGGGCGCGCGGCTCTCGTCCTCGACCTGGGAACCGGAACCGGCGCGCTCGCCCTGGACGCGTGCACGGTCCTGGCGCCCGGCGGACGGGTGGTCGGCCTGGACTTCTCACGGCCGATGCTCGAGCGTGCCCGGATGGAGACGTCGGAGGCGGGGCACGACGCCATGGCGGCCTACGTGCTCGCCCATGCCTTGGCCGCGCCGGTGCGAAGCGGCGCCTTCGACGCGGTGATGAGCGCCTTCGTGCTGCGCAACGTCGGAGATCTGAACTCGTTCTACCGGGAGTCGTACAGGGTCTTGAAACCGGGCGGACGGATGGTCTCGCTGGACATGTTCCCGCCGCCCCGTGGACTGTTTTCCGTACTCTACTGGGTCTATTTCGGCAAGCTCATGCCCTGGATCGGCGGCGTCGTGAGCCGCGACCGCACCGCGTACCGGTACCTGTCCGATTCGGTAAGGTCGTTCGTTTCCCCCGAAAAGGTCGCGGCCATCATCGCCTCCGCGGGTTTTGTCGAAACCCGTACCGTGCGATACCTCCAAGGCGCCATCTGCCTCCAGATCGCCGTCAAGCCCCGGTGACATGCATCGGGAACCACCCGTAGAGCCGTTGAGCCGATGAACCCCTACGCCACCGCCTTCGTGTTGTTCCTCTACCAGGTGTCCGTGGGCGGACTGGTGGGCCTGTCCGTGACCCCCTTTAACGACCTGGAACGCGGTTTCTACAAGTCCACGGCCGGCGTCCTGGTAGTGGCCGCCGTCCTGGCGGTCTGGGGCCACGTCGACCTTCTGTCGCACAGGCAAGGATTCTGGAAGATCGTCGAGTTGGCTTTATTGGCGGGCTTTACGCTCTTTCTGATCCTCTACTTCATATCGCTCTGGGGCGAGCGAGGGTTCTTGAGGGCGCGGTTCTTCTCGACCGCGATACTGACCGGGGTGTCCGGTCTGGCCGTCGCCTCATTCGCCTTCGCGCCGGGCCGGCTCGGACCGGTGGAAGCCGTGGTGCTGCCGGTAAGCTTCGTCGTGACCGCGCTCCTGCTGGGGGCGGTGACCGTGGGGATGCTGATCGGTCACTGGTACCTTATCGAAACGGGACAAAGCCTGGATCCGTTCTTCCGGGTGTTCCGTTTCTTCGTAACGATGCTGGTCATCCAGACCGGGGTGGAAATCGTCGCGGTTCTCCTGCTCTACGTGATCGGGTCCGCGGATACGGCGGCCGCCCTCGAACGCCTTTTCAAGCACCACATGGTCCTGCTCTCGTCCCGCTTTCTCGTGGCTCAGCTCGGGCCGTTGGTGCTGTCCTACATGATCTGGAAGACCCTCTCCGACTTCAAGAACACCATGGCCGCCACGGGCCTCTTCTACATCGCCCTTCTGGGGGTCTTCGTGGGCGGGCTCCTGTCCAGCCACATCCTGGCGCTGACCATGCTGTCAGGCTGAACGACGACGCTCCTTGCCATCGTTGTCACCCCGCCGCGCCGAACCCCAAGCCCGGAAAGGTATCTATCGGTAGGTCTTGATCCGGGTGACGCGCAGGCCGTGGCTGGTCCAACCCAGGTCGTAGCCGACCACCATGCCTTCCCTGAGGGCCTTCGGTGAGGTGAAGGGTCCGGACATGCGGACCATCTGAAAGGAGAACCTCACGTCCCTGCCGCTGGCGGTACGGACCACCCCGGTGCCCTTTCGGGACGAGAGGCGCCGGATGATACCGTGATAGTAAAAGTCCGGCTGTTCGTCGGGGTCCGGAGTCGGGGGATCCGGTTCAGGAACGTCGGCCTTGGCGTCGTCTTCGACCATATCCGTCCTTTCGACAGACCTACAGGCATCCTAACGCTCCACGCGCCGGACTTCAAACCGAAGTTTCCGGGACGGTGTCCACCCGCCATGGTCGACGGAAACGTCGAAGTGCATAACTTGTTGATATTTGTGGGTATGTGCTTGGCTCTCTCAAACTCCTCGACGATATCGTCGAACAGCGATTCGCCAAAGTTCCCGAAATCTCGTCAAAATGGTCGCTGGCACGGAAAGTGCGTGAAAGATGATACATTGAACTTGCACGGCTCGAGGAGGATCACCTGGTTTGTCCACAATGCGTCGGAAATCATTGACAAATATTCTCCGTTTGAGTAATATAATAGTTTGAGTGATAGAGAGGTACCATGCTGTCGACGGAAGTGAAACCGGGCGATAGGGCATTCAGCGCAGACGTTCTTTCCCAAATCCAGGCTCCCGACCTTGCCGGCATTGCCGAGGAATTCTCGCTCGGCGAATTCTGCACGGCCACCGGGCTCCATCGGGAGTCCACCGAGTCGTTCTTCGTTCTCGAGACCAAAAGAGGCAAGTTCATCGTCTCCATCGAGGGGATCAAGAGCGAAAACGAGGTCAAGCATGACATCGAGCTGCTGTTGTTCCTGAGGCGTCACGGATTTCAATGTCTCCAGCCCCTGAAGAGCCGCGGCGGCCAGCATTACCTTCACGCCGACGGCCGGTTCATATCCGCCAGCCGCAACATTGATGGGAACGAGGTGCCGGTGGGCAACCTCACCCTCGGACAACTCGCGGCCGCCGGACACGTGCTCGCCGATCTCCACCTGATCGGCAGGGGATACAAGAAGGGGGTCGAAAACCGCTTCTCGTTTCCGAAAGTGGCGGCCCTCTACCAGGAGGTCCGGAAAAACCTGCCGGCGCACCTCAAAACCATAGTCCGGGTCCTGGATGACGAAGTCAACTATCTCGAGGGCTACCTGGACAACAACCTGCCCAAGGGCATCATTCACGGAAACCTTTCGTGGGAGAGCATGAAGTTCAAGGGCTCGCGCCTCGTCGGGATCATGAATTTCGACCGGGCCTGCCGCGGGAAATTCATCTGCGACTTGGCTACCACCGTCAATGCGGTGTGCTATTTCGAGGGACGCTACCGCCTCGACCGGTTCGAGGAGTTGATCCTGGGCTACGAAGGTCTTCGGCCCCTGTCCCTGCCCGAATGGGACTCCTTTCCCAACGAGCTCCGGTTCTCCGCCCTGCGGACGGCCATCACCAGCCTTCACGATTTCTATTTGCGCGAAAACGGGGAAAGGCAGCGCATCCAGAAGACCTTCATCGACTTCTTCGAACGCCTGCTGATCCTGAGGCGGGAGAAGGACGGCGGCATGGAAGACCTGCTGCTGTCCATGGCCACCGGTTACGACTACCGGAAGTATCAGAAGTCGAAACCTTCCAGGTGACCCTCAACCGGTTGTCAGCTTGCCGACCCTGGTCGGCGCATCCTGGCGGATGATCCTGAAGAGAGCCGAGAAGGCAAGGCCCAGCCCTATCAGGATGAGCAGCAAGCCGCCCCTCAGCACTACATGAAAGAAGTCCAGCTTCACCCGGGCGGCGTCGTACCTTTCCCGCTCTTCATGTATCCCGCTGAGAATCGCCCGGTTCTTTCGGGGCGTCAACTCACGAAAGCTCCGATAGCTTTCCTCCAGGCCCGTCTTGGAACCGGCCTCCACCAACGCCCGGTAGCGCGCTACCTGCACCGCACCGACGGTCCAGTTCCCGGCACCCAACAGGACCAGCACGAGGCCGACCACGAAATAGAGGTTCAGATACAGGCTCCGCAGCTTCATGACCGTATGGCACGATAGCCAAAGACGGGATCGGGGGTCAAGCACACGATGAAATGCTACGTGGTCGGCGACATCCACGGATGTCTGTCCGAGCTGGCCTCGCTGGTGGAGTCGCTGCCGCTGGAGCGCGGCGACACTGTCGTCTTCCTCGGCGACTACGTCGACCGGGGACCCGACTCGAAGGCAGTCATCGACTACCTTGCGGATCTGCGCGGGCGCGATGAATACAAGACGGTGTTCCTGAGGGGCAACCACGAAGACATGATGCTGTCGTACATGGGCCTTTCCGGACGCCACGGCGACGCCTTCCTGCTGAACGGAGGTCTTGAAACCCTGGCCAGCTACGGCGTCGCGGCACCGACAAGGTCGCCCGGGCCGGTGGACGGACAACGGCTCCTTGAGGCGCTGCCCCCGGAGCACGTCGAGTTCTTCATGAGGCTGGAACCCTGGTATTTCGCGGACGGCTTCCTGTGCGTGCACGCCGGCATCAACCCGCAACGCTCATGGGACGAGCAGATCGGGGAGGAGCTCATCTGGATCCGGCACGAGTTTATTGTGAATGCCCACGACCTGCCCCAGACCGTCCTGTTCGGTCACACCCCCATGAGGGAAGTCTTCTTCAATCTCCCCTACAAGATCGGCCTGGACACGGGACTGGTCTACGGCAACGCCCTGAGCTGTCTCGAGGTGACGGGGCGCACGCTCTACCAGATACGCAACGGCGCACGCGAAGTCTCGGTGACCGACGTGTCCCGTCACTGGGAACGTATCGGCTCCTAGGCCCTCACCCGGCCTTCGGCCACCCTCTCCCAGAGGGAGAGGGGTTGTATTTGATCACTCGGACAGGCTCCTGGGAGCCCGCGGGGTGCGACAGGCACCTACGGGTGTACGGACTCCAGGAACCACTCCGTCGGAATCTCCCGGCCCAGGCCCTTGGCCCTGGCGTCCTCGTAGACGGCACTACCCACCGCGGCGAACTGGACCCCGAGGCCGATGTTGTTGACGAAGCAGGTCGACTCGTCCGGCCGGCTGCGCCCGGCCTCCTTCCCCGACACCACGTCGTGCAACTCCGGAGCGTTTATCCAGGGCGGAACCTCGGGACGCGCCACCGCCTGCTTGTCGGCGGCGTTGAGGAATTCGATGGGGTCATGGGCCTCCACCCTCTCGTCGCCCATGCCGGCGATGTAGTTCTCGGGCGCGATCTTGCGGGTGTGGATAACGACCCGGTCGGCCCGCGCGATGGTGTCGTCGCCGAGCTCCGAGGTCTTCACGCAGGTGAAGTGAATGCCGGGCCTCACCCACTCCGGCGGGATCACGCGGGTGATGGCGTTGGTGGCCGCCACCAGCACCTGGCACTGTTCCGCAACCTGTTCGGCGTCGGCGCACGGTTCCACGGGAAGATGGACCCTCTCCGCCATCTCGCCGGCAAACGACTCCCGATTCGCCTTGGTCGGGCTGAACACCAGCACCTTCTCGAACGTGCGGACCTTGCAAAAGGCCTCCAC
The DNA here is from genome assembly GCA_022827045.1 of Candidatus Binatia bacterium. The sequence goes on along the minus strand of JAJDTQ010000245.1, from coordinate 11,971 downwards.
GTGGGCGCGGGCCTGCCAGCCCGAACCGAAGATCCCGAGATGGGTTACGTCCTGCCGCGCCATATACCTGGCCGCCAAAGCACTGGAAGCCGCCACGCGAAAGGCCTGGATCACCCCGTCCGGGAAGATCGCCAGGGGCTCGCCGGTCTCCGCGGAGAACAGTAGAACCAGCCCCACCCACTTGCCCCCCGGCGCCTTCGGCAACTTGTCCTTGACGATGCGCCCGCCACGATCCTCCCAGCGGATCACATCGGAGTTCAGCCGCAAAGCCACCACCTTGGGATCGAACAGCCCCGCCTCCATCGACTTGAACGCATACACCCCCGAAGTCTCCGGAAACGGCAGGTAGAGATCCGTGCGCGGACGGTTCACCGCCTCTCCATTGGCAAGCTGCCGGTAAGCCTTGTCCAACACCTCGATGCACGAATCCATCGAAAGCAACGTCTCGATCTCGTCATTGTTCAAAATCAACATCGTGCGGTCCCTTTCCTGGCGCCCTTCGACTTCGCTTCGCTACGCTCAGGGCGAACGGTTAAGCCAAGAAATCCTGAGAAATACTCGTGGCTCTGAGCACTTCGACGAGCCTGTCCTGAGCTTGTAGAGGACGGCTGCGCGCACTGGTGTCCTTGTACGCGCGTTGAGGAGCCGGGGGTGGGGTATTCCGAAATCCGTTGACGCCGGCCGGGCGTGCAACGATCCGCGACGGGGACCGCCCGTAGCACCGTCGGCGGCCTCAAGCAAAGCGTCTCCGGATTTCGGAATACCCCACCCCCGGCTCCCCCCAGCAGCATGTCCACACCACCCGTCAGTCGCGTATGTCCTGGAGCAGCCACTCCGTGGGAATCTCCTTCCCCAACCCCCGTTCCCTGCACAACTCGTACACCTTCCCCGCCACCGAATAGAACTGCGCGCCCTGAACGTTCCCCCGCTCCGAATAGGTGATCTGCGCCGCCGACGTCCTCCCCTTCCGCTTCCCCGAAAGCAGCTCCGCCAGCATCACGTTCTTCTCTCCCCCCTGCACCCCGTGGGCACGGCGGCGCTTGCGCTTCATCTTGAAGCCGCCGTCGTCGTCGGGCCGGGCCGCATAGGTGATGTACTCGTCCGGCAGGCCGAAGTCCTCGAGCCCCCAGGGGGCGGGCGCCGTGCCCAGCCGCAGCGACACGTCGACGCGCTCGAAAGTCTTCGCGTCCGGCCGTCCGCCGATGGAGACGATGTGCGTGCCCTCCTCCACCTTCGTCCCCTCGATGATGTCCACCGCGGAGTCGGTGCAACCGGCGATGATGTCGGCGCCCTTGTAGACGGTATCGGGGTCGCTCAGCGGCACCCCTTCGACGTCGAACCGTTCGGTCATCTCCCTGGCATACTGCTCGCGGTTGGCCTTGGTGGGACTGTAAACCTGAACCCGCCGGATCTTCCGCACCTGCATGAACGCTTCCATGTGCGAGCGGGCCATGCCGCCGGAGCCGATCATGCCCACCACCTCGGCGTCCTCCCTGGCCATGTACTTCACGCCGATGCCGGAATCGGCGCCCACCCGCACATGCTGGAGATGACCGTCGTTCAAGATCGCCAGCGGCTCGCCGTTGTGAATGCTGGTGAGCAGGATCAGGCCGCAGAACAGCCCCGGCCGCACACAGTACTTCTCCTGCGTGACGGCGCCGTTGTACTCCTGCTCATAGACGATGTCCGATTTGATCCGGATGGCGAAATAACCGGACGTGGAGCCTCCTTCCATGGTGCCCCACTGGTACATCTTCTCCGGATCCGGCGTCGGCACCTGGAGGTCGATACGCGGCCGGCACACGGCTTCCTGTTCCACCAGCTCGGTGTATGCCTTCTCCAGGGCCTCCATGGTGACGTCCATGGTCAACACCTGCTTGACGTCGTCGTTGTTCAGAATCAAGGTCATGGCAACCTCCTGTGAGACGGCACCCCGGCCCTTACAGGGGCTCGCGAGCCTCGGCGCCGTCGATGGGCAACTCGATTCCCAACCCCTTCTCGCGGGCCAGTTGGTACAGCCTGCCGCCGATGGCCACGTCGGAGATCCCCACGCCGCCGGTGTTCTTGAACAGCGTGATCTGGTTCGCGTCGGTGCGTCCCGGGCGCGTACCGTTGAGGATCTCGCCGACCTCGACGATGTTGTCCCACGAAATGATGCCCTTCTCCAGGCGTTCCATGAAGTCGCCGGGCTGGTCGACCTGAAGCGTCTCCCGGGAGTTGACGCCGATGACGTCCGCCCGGCGCATGCTCTCGTCGTCCAGTTCCTGGCGCATCTTCGGGACGAAGCCGCCGCGCTTGAGCCCGATATTGCTCACCACGATGGAGGTGAGGTGAACACCCGGCTCGAGCCACCCACCGTCGAGCACGGGGACATTGGAGCTGGTGGCGGCAACGACGATGTCGACCCCCTGGACCGCCTCCCGGGCGCTCTCCACCGGGCGGATCTCCAGCCCCGTGAGGTCGCCCATCTCGTCGGCGAACTCCTTGCGGTGGGCCGGGTTCGGGCTGAACACCTTGACGCCGGTCAGATTCCGGATTTCCTTGAGCGCCAGCAGGTGGTACTTGGCCTGGTTCTGAGAGCCCAACATGCCGATGGTGGCGGCATCCGGCCGGGCCATGACGTCGGTTCCCACGGCGCTGTTGGCCGCCGTGCGCAACGCGGACACGCCGCTCAGGGACAGTTCCCGCGGCCTCGGCTCGCCGATGACGATGCAGCGCAGTTCGCCGGTCTCGGCGTCGAACAACACCTGCGTGGGCCTCCCGCGAACCGGGAAGGCCTCGATGGAATGCTCGCCGCGGACCGGGTTCTTGGTCCACTCGCAGTGGGTCATGAGGCCTGTCACGCCGACCTCCGGAAGCCCCCCCTGATGCACGCTGACGCGCACGTTGGAAGGCATGTGGGTGCGGTGCCGCACCATGCTGATATCGGGGTTCCGCCCCCAGTGGGCGAACCCTTCCCGAACCAGCCCGATGGCCTCCTTCATGGTGATCAACCCGTCAATGTCTTCGGGACGCAGTACCAGGATCATATCGACAACCCCTTCCGTTGTGACAACCGTTCAGACAACCCTTCCAGACCGCCGTGCCGAAGCTCCCGGATCAGCGGCAAGTCCCCATCGAGAAAATCCAGCGCCGCCAGCTCGTCCGCCGTCACCCATGCGATGCGCCGGAACACCCGGTTGCACGGTTCTCCGGCGAAGGCGCGGACCTCGAAGAAGGTCAGCTCCACCCGGGTCCCGTCGGCGTAGGCGTGAGCATGCCGGAAAACCTCCCGGGCGCTCTTCACCGAAATGCCGAGTTCCTCCCGGAGTTCCCTGCCGAGAGCTCCGGTTCCCTCCTCGCCGGGCTCGATCTTGCCGCCCGGGAACTCCCACTTGTTGGGGAATGCGCCGTCGCCCGGGCGCTGGCAGACCAGGAACCGTTCACCCCGGCACAGAATCCCCGCCACCACCTTGAGCGTCATGCCGGTATCATGCTAGCCGCCGGTCGCCGGCGCCTCTTCCTTTATTCTCGGACGGCTCAGCTTGCCGGTGACGTTGTCCCGGATCCACTTCGCATCCCACCACTCCAGGGGCCACACGGCCACGCCCTGGATGTAGACGCCGTAGTGGAGGTGATCGCCTAGGGCCAGGCCGGTCTCGCCGGTGCGGCCGATGTTCTGGGCCTTCTTGACGCCGTCACCCGACTTCACGGCCACCGAGCTCAAGTGAGAGTACAGCGTGCAGAGTCCGAAGCCATGGTCGATGATCACGGTGTTGCCGTAGATACCCAGCGCACCGGCGAACACCACCGTGCCGGAGTTGGCCGCTCCCACGGGATAACGGCGGGTCACCGCCAGGTCGTATCCGAGGTGCCGCGCCTCGTCGATCTTCTGGTCTCGATAGTAGTAGGACCGGTGATCGGCGAAGTTGGCCTGGACCGAGGAATTGGCAAGTTGCACGAAACGTCCGTCCCACAGCTTCGCTGCCGCGGAACCCCGGCAGGCCTTGTTGATGGTCTCCTCGTTGACTCGCCGCAGGTCGTGATTGACCCTGAGAAACTGCTCCCGGGGGGTCCCGCCCGAGTCGCCGGCTTCGGCTGCCAGCGGAACGATCTTGCGCTGGATAAAATCGTCCGACACCTGCATCTTGACCCGGCGATACCGTAGCGGCCTCACGGTGTACACGAGCCTGGAGCGCCGCACGTTGCCGGCATGATCCTGCGCGTAGATCACGGCCGGCTCACTGGCCGGAACGTCATACGGGTGGGAGAAGAATGCCACCGACACGTTGCGATCCGGAAGATGCCCCTGATAACCGCGGAAGAAGTGCTTGCCGATCCTGATCCCGCTCAGCTCCGTATCCGGCGACGTCTTGTACGCCACCAGGCCGGAGCCTCCGTGGGTGACGTAACGGTCCTCGGAGATCAGCTCCACGGTGGGCGGTCTGAAATCCACCGTCACGTTCTTCTCCAAAGTGGCCTTGTTGCCCCTGAAGAAACTCCAGTACGAGCGGTCGGCCGCCGTGATGGTCAACACCCCGGAGCCGTCCTTCAACTTGTGCCGCTCGGGGTCGAGTTGCACCGGGATCTCGGAAAACCGGGGAGAGGATTCGAACTCCTTGAAGTGGATGAGGCTGGATTCGCCGCCCGTGGCCAGACTGACCGAGACATGGGCCAGACCCCTGCCCCGGTCGTCGACCCTGATGACGAAGGGACGCCGGCCCAGCACCGCGCTCTCCAGGCTGGCCTGTATCCGCGGCGGGTACCATTCGAACTGCCGGAAGACGAACAACCCCGCCGCCACAAGCAGCACCAGCAGGAGGAGGATACCCGCCACGCCCTTGAATCTTTTCGGCAGAGACATTGCGCTCCAGGTCCGAGTATCGGGTTACACCGGGATGCGACGCCACGCGCGGGTTTGCCCCCCTACTCGGCAAGCTCCCAGGTGGTGCCCGACGGACCGTCCTTCAGCAGGACTCCCTTTCCCTTCAAGTCCTCGCGAATATTGTCGGCCTGTTGCCAGTCCTTGACTTCGCGCGCCCGGTTCCGCTCCTCGATGAGCCCGCGGATCTCGTCCTCGGACAGCGCCCGGCGCGCAAGCCCGGCTTTCCGCCTGTCCTCGAGGAAACGCTCGGGGGGCGCCTGCATGAGACCCAGCACCCCGGTCATGGTGCGCAACGCATTGCACCTGGCATCGAGCGCACGGGTTTCTCCCCGGTCGAGCAGCCGGTTGACGGCCCGGAGCTCCTCGAACACCACCGCCAGGGCCCTCGGGGTGTTGAAGTCGTCGTCCATTTCCCGGCGGAATTCCTCCACGGGCCCCTGGTCGACGTCGCCGTTGGAGGACTGTCCGAGAACGCGCTCCCCCCTGCTCGCGGTTTCGTAGATGCGGGCAACCGACCGTTGCGCCTCCCCCAGGGCTTCCTCGGAGAACTCGATGGGGTTCCGGTAGTGGGTGGTCAGCATGTAGAAGCGCAGAGTCGCGGCATCGTAGCGCTCGAGCACTTCCCGGATGCTGAGGATGTTGCCGATGGACTTCGACATCTTCTCACGAGCGAGCCGGACGAAGCCGTTGTGTATCCAGTAACGCGCGAAAGGCGCTCCGGCGGCGCACTCGGACTGGGCGATCTCGTTCTCATGGTGCGGGAAGATCAGGTCCTGTCCGCCGCCGTGGATGTCGAACGGCTGGCCCAGGTATTTCGTGCTCATGGCGGAGCATTCGATATGCCAGCCCGGACGGCCCCTGCCCCAGGGACTGTCCCAGTAGGGCTCGTCCTCCTTGCTGGCCTTCCAGAGCGCGAAGTCCATGGGATGGCGCTTGCGGTCGTCCACCTCGATCCTCGCCCCCGCCATCATCTCCTCGAGGCTCCGGCCCGACAGCTTGCCGTACTCGGTGAAGCTCTCAACCGCGAAATAGACGTCGCCGGCGACCTCGTAGGCCTTGCCCTGCTCCATGAGACCGTCGATGAGGGCAATCATTTCCGGGATGTGCTCGGTGGCGCGTGGTTCCAGGGTCGGCGGCAGAATGCCCAGGGCGTCGGCGTCGTGGTGGAACTCGTCGATGTAGCGTTGCGCCAGCTCCCCGGAGGCGATGCCTTCCTCACGGGCGCGGTTGATGATCTTGTCGTCCACGTCCGTGAAATTACGGACGAAGCGCGTGTCGAAACCCAGGAAACGCAGGTACCGGTAGATGACGTCGAAGGTCAGCAGGGCGCGGGCATGGCCGATGTGACAGCGGTCGTAGACGGTGACGCCGCACACGTAAATGTTGGCGGCGACTTCCTTCAGGGGGATGAACGGCTCCTTCCTTCCGCTAATGGTATTGGTGATGCAGAGAGACATGCGGATTCATCTTACGTGAGGCACGGGGATTTTCAAAACGGCCTCTGTCCGGCGCTCGAGCGATGCCCGCAGGGTTGCGCGGGACGGTAAAAACGCATACATCCTGACCCCATGGTGAACCAAAGACCCTACGAGGACCTGCGCGAGTTTCTGGCCGTGCTGGAAGACGCCGGCAAGCTCATTCGCATCAAGCGCGAAGTCAACAAGGATACGGAGTTGCAACCCCTAGTGCGGCTGCAATTCAGGGGACTTAGGGACGAGGATCGCAAGGCGTTTCTGTTCGAGAACGTGACCGATTCCAAGGGCCGTCACTACGACGGCTCGGTGCTGGTGGGAGGACTGTCGGGGTCCACCGACATCTACTGCCTGGGCCTTCAATGCGGCCCCGACGAGGTGCCGGACCGGTGGGTGGAGGCCATGGAGAACCCCATTCCCCCAGAGATCGTCTCCCACGGCCCGGTCATGGAGGTTATCCACAAGGGCGAAGAGCTGGCGGCCAGCGGCGGTTTCGCGCGGTTCCCCATCCCCATCTCGACCCCGGGGTTCGACAACGGACCCTACATCACCGCCGGCCACTGGATCACCAAGGACCCCGAGACCGGCGCGCGCAACGTCGGCAACTACCGCGGACTGGTCAAGTCCGCACTCGTGTGCGGCGCCAACTCCGGCACCCCTCAGGACCTTTCGCGTCATTGGGAGAAGTGCCGGGAGCGCGGAATCCCGCTGGAGGTGGCCATCGCCGTGGGCACCGTGCCGGCCGCTTCGTACACGGCCACCCAGAAGGTGCCGCCGGACATGGACGAGCTCGCGTTGGCCGGCGGCCTCGCCCGGACACCCGTCCAACTCGTCAAGTGCCAAACAGTGGACCTGGAGGTGCCCGCCACCTCGGAAGTGGTCTTCGAAGGGATCATCCCCACCCACTACCTGGAAGAGGAAGGGCCCTTCGGCGAGTCCATGGGCTACGTCGATCCCCGGACCATCGGCCCGGTCATGGAGCTCACGTGCGTGATGCACCGGAAAGACCCCATCTGGGTCTCCATCATCAGCCAGGTGACCCCCAGCGAGAGCTCCAAGATCAAGGCCATGGGCATGAGCACGCTGGTGCACCGCTACCTGAACCGCGAGGGCTTCGAGTCGGTGAAGGAAGTGTACATGATGGAGGACCTGGTCAACATGAGGCCCTACGTCGCGGTGCGCATGAAGAAGGAAGGCGATGACGAGCCGAGGCGGGTCATGGACGCCGTGCTCCGGTACGGCGACCGGGTGGGGAAGTTCGTCGTGACGGTGGACGAGGACATCAACGTCAGCGATCCCGTGGCGGTGACCTGGGCCATCACGCACCGCTGCCAGCCGCACCGCGACGTCACCATCGTGCCCGACCGACCCTTCGGCGCCACCCCCATCGGCATGGTGGTGAGCCACCCTTCCAGCCGCTACGACAGCACCGACTCGGCGCTGCTGATCGACGCCACCCGCAAGGCCGACCTGCCGCCGCTGTCGCTGCCCAAGAAGCCCTACATGGAACGGGCGGTGGAGCTGTGGAAGGAGCTCGGGCTGCCCGAGCTCCAGCTCAAGGAGCCGTGGCACGGCTACCTGATGGGGCTCTGGCCCGACGAGTTGGACGAAGAGGCGCGCCTGGCGGCCGAGGGCGACTACGAGAAGGTGGGCGAGAAGCTCAAGGGCACGCGCGTCAGCGTGGGCGAGGGCCAGACGCTGAAATCCATCCGCCTGGAATGGGGCAAGACCCATGCCGGGCGGTCGGTGTAGCGCGCGGACCGCGTGAGGCGAGGTCAAGCATGAAAAGGGAAATGGTACTCAACGTCAACGGCGAGGAGCACGACGTCGAGATCGAGCCCAACCGCCTGCTGTTGGAGGCCCTGCGCGAGGACGCGGGCCTCACCGGAACCAAGGAGGGCTGCAGCATCGGCGTGTGCGGGACCTGCAGCGTCATCGTCGACGGCCGGCTGGTGAGCGCGTGCCTGACGCTGGCGGTCACCTGCGAGGGAAAGAAGATCGAGACCATCGAGGGCCTTGCGCAGGACGGCGAGCTACATCCGCTCCAGCGCTCCTTCATCCAGTACGGCGGCTTCCAGTGCGGCATCTGCACCCCGGGACAGATCATGGCCGCCAAGGCGCTGCTGGACCACAACCCGAAACCCACCGCCGACCAGGTCAAGGAGTGGATGTCGGCCAACCTGTGCCGCTGCACGGGCTATTACAAGATACTCGAGTCGGTCATGGCGGTGGTGGAAGGCAGGGTCGACGAGGGAGGCGGCGACGAAGCCGTGCGCCAGGCCCGGATCCAGAGCCTCTACCAGTCGGACACCTACAAGAGCGACGCCTCCGACTAGCGTTCTTCTTCGGAACGCCGGCCGCCATCCTTGGGGGGAAACATGAGCAAGGCAGAGAATTACGCGGTACTGGGCCGGAACTACGACCGCTTCGAGGGCCATGACAAGGTCACCGGCAGCGCGGCCTACGTGGCCGACGTCTTCTTGCCCGGGATGTTGACCGGCCGGGTCCTCCGGAGCCCCCTGCCCCACGCGCGCATCCGCAATATCGACACCAGCCGGGCGGAGAAGCTGCGCGGCGTCAAGGCCGTGGTCACCGCCGAAGACACCATCAAGAAGGGATGGGGGGTCTTCTTCCCCGACCAGTATCCGCTGTCCGTGGGCAAGGCCCGTTACGTGGGCGAAGAAGTGGCGGCGGTGGCGGCCGTCGACCGCGACACCGCGGAGGAGGCGCTGGAGCTCATCGACGTGGACTGGGAGGAGCTGCCGGCGGTGTTCGACGCCGCAGAGGCCATGCAGGACGGCGCGCCTCTGATCCACGAGGAGAAGGAGAACAACATCGCCCTCACCATCGACGTGGAGCGGGGCGACGTCGACGCCGCCTTCAAGGACTCGGACCTGGTGGTCGAGGAGACCTTCGAGAGCGTGCCCCAGTGGCACTCGGCCATCGAGACCATCGGCAGCGTCGCCGAGTACTCGGCCAACGGCAAATACACGGTCTACATGAACACCCAGACGCTGTTCATGGCGCGCATGCGCCTGGCCACCGCCCTGGGAGTGCGGGAGGCCGACGTGCGCGTCATCCAGACCGCGGTGGGCGGCGGCTTCGGCGGCAAGTCCTGCGACGACAACAACGCCATGGTGGCGGCCATCCTGGCGCGCAAGGCGCGCCGCCCGGTGAAGATCATCAACACACGGGAGGAGGAGTTCCTGGCCGGAAGCCGTCCGCGGGTGAACATGAAGGTGTGGGTGCGCATGGGCTTCAAGAGCGACGGCCGCATCCGCGCCAAGCACATGCGCATCATCGCCGACAACGGCGCCTACAGCGGCAAGGCCCCGGCCATCACCGGGGTGGCGGCGCTGCGCCACGACACCTGCTACAAGTACTCCGACGTCCGCTCCGAGGCCTACCTGGTCTACACCAACAAGATTCCCACCGGCGCCTTCCGCGGCTTCGGCAACCCGTCGGCGGAGTTCTCGGTGGAGCAGATGATGGACATCGCCGCCGACGAGCTGGGCATGGACCCGTTCGAGATGGCGCGCCTCAACGCCGCGGACGAGGGCTATGTCTCGCCCCACGGCAACCGCGTCATAAGCTGCGAGCTCAAGCAGTGCATCGACCGCACCGAGCGCATGATCGGCTGGAAGGAGAAACGCGCCGACCGCAAGCCCAACCGCGGCCTGGGCATGGGCTGCACCGTGCACGTGAGCGGCAAGCGCCACTTCGGCGACTACGACGGCAGCTCCGCCACCATCAAGATGAACGAGGACGGCAAGGCCTTCATCCTGAGCGGCGAGGGCGAGACCGGGCAGGGGCATTGGACCGCCATGTGCCAGATCGCCGCCGAGGAGCTGGGCATCCCCTTCTCCGACGTGGCCATCTCCGAGGCCGATACCGACCTCACCACCTTCTGCCTCGGCAACTACGCCAGCCGGCTCACCTACGTGGCCGGCAACGCGGTGAAGAACGCCGCCACCGCGGTCAAGGAGATCCTGTTCGACACCGCCTCCGAAATGCTGGAATGCGACCCCTCCGACCTGATGTCGCGGGACGGCTTCATCTTCGTCAAGGGCGCCGAGCAGCGCTCCATCAGCGTGGCGGACGTGGTGCGGGGACGGCAGTTCCGGCGTGGCGGCGCCCCCGTGGTGGCGTCGGGCAGCTTCGACGCCGACTCGGTCACCCAGGACGCACTGCGCTACGGAAACGAGTCCGGCGCCTACAACTTCGGCTGCCAGGCGGCCGAGGTGGAGGTGGACCCGGACACCGGCCACGTCAAGGTGATCCAGTACGCGGTGGCCTCGGACTGCGGCACGGTGATCTATCCCATCGGCGCCGAAGGCCAGGTGGAGGGCTCCATCGCCCAGGGCCTGGGCTACGCCCTCATCGAGGGCCTGCGCATGGAGGAAGGCCGCCCGGTCAACCCCAACTTCAGCGACTACCGGCTGGCATCCATGCGCGACATGCCCGACCTGGTGCACGAGTTCGCCGACTCCTACGAACCCACCGGTCCGTTCGGCGCCAAGGGCCTGGGTGAACTGGGAATGGACCCGGTGGCGGCGATCATCAGCAACGCCATCTACGACGCCGTCGGCGTGCGCATCACGACGCTCCCCATCACCGCGGAGAAAGTGCTGCGGGCCATTCGGGAAAAGAAGAAGAACGGGAGCTGAACCATGAAGGCCAAGTTCGAATACCTTGCGCCGACAAGCCTCGACGAAGCCTGCGCGCTGCTCCAGGAGCACAGCGACGATGCCAAGCTCCTGGCCGGAGGCACCGCGCTGGTCATGTGGATGCGCATGGGCCTCCTGAGCCCGGGCTTCGTCATCGATATCGAGCGCGTTCCCGGCCTCGACGGCATCACTTTCGACCCGGCCGATGGCCTGCGCATCGGCGCCGGCGTCAAACACCGGGACCTGGAGCTCTGCCCGGAAGTGCGGGAGCACTATCCCCTGCTCCAGGAGACCTTCTACAAGGTGGCGCAGCCGCGCATCCGCCTGATGGCCACGGTGGGCGGCAACCTGAGCCACGGCGACCCCCTGACCGACCCGGGAGCCAGCTTCATGGCCCTGGACGCCGAGGTGACGCTGCGCAGCAGCCGCGGCGAGCGCACGCTGTCGGTGGAGGACTTCTTTGTCGACTACTACGAGACCGCCCTGGAGCCCGACGAGATCCTCACCTCGGTCCGCGTGCCGCCGCCCGCAGGAGCGGCGTGGTCCCACATCAAGTTCACGCCGCGCAGCGAGGAGGACTTCGCCACCGTGGGCGTCGCCGTGACCATGACCGGCGAGGGCGGCCGCTGCGACGACGTGCGCATCGCGCTGAACTCGGTGGGTCCCACCATCTTCCGCGCCCGCGCGGCGGAAGACCTGCTGCGCGGCCGTGACCTGAGCGCGGCGCGGATCGAGGAGGCGGGCGCCGCGGCCGCCGACGCATCCGACCCCATCGAGGACGTGCGCGGCTCGTCCGACTACAAGCGCGATCTCGTGGCGGTGTTCGTGCGCCGGGCCGTGGAACAGGCTGCGGCGAAACTCAGCTGACTGGAATGGCGTCCTTCGACTTCGCTTCGCTTCGCTCAGGACGAACGGCTTTGAAGGTCTTTGTCCGTCCGGACCGTATTGGAGCGAAGCCTTTTTCCATT
>JAJDTQ010000213.1 GCA_022827045.1 Candidatus Binatia bacterium | reverse complement strand
CCAGGTAGAACCGTCTCAGGGCCGCCTTGGCGTAGAGGCTCTCGAGGTTGTCGCTCTCTCGAAACAGGGTTGCGTCGTTCCCTCCCATGGCGGTCTGGGAATCGCGCTGCCCGCGGGTGATGGCGCCCAGGCTGTCGAGCCGCCGCGCGATGGTGGCGATGAACCTCCGCTCGCCCTTCACGTCCGTGGTGACCGGCCGGAAGAGCGGCGCCGAGGCCTGGTGCGTGCGGTGGGTGCGTCCGAGCCCCTGGATCGCCTGGTCCGCGCGCCAGCCCGGCTCCAGCAGGTAGTGGACCCGGCGCTCGGTGTTTGGGCACGAGAGGTCAGAGTGGTAGCTTCGCCCGGTGCCCCCGGCCATGGAGAACACCAGGATGCGCTTGGCGCCGTCCATGAATGCGGCGGTCTCGGAGAGATTGGCGGAGGCCGGCCGGCCGCGGAGCGCCAGGCGTTCGCCGCCCCCGTCCGAGATTCTCAACACCCGCCGCGAGCGCCCTGTCACTTCCGCCACGGCCTCGTGGCCGAAGTGCTGGACCACCTGGTCCAGGGCCGAGGGCACCGGCGGCAGGGATGCGAGTTGCTCCAGGAGCGCGTCGCGTTGCGCGAGCGCCTCCTGGCAGAGGACCGGATGGCCCTCGGCGTCTGTGGCGGGGCGGCTCATCAGGTTCCCGTCGCCGTCGGTGAAGGGCTCCTGGAGTTGCACGGGGAATGCGTGGGCCAGGAAGTCGAGGACGTGCTCGCGGGGCGTCAGGTCGATGCCGAGATCGTCCCATTCCGACGCCGGTATCTCGGCGATGCGCCGCTCCATGAGCGCCTCTCCGGTCGAGACGAGCTGGATGACGGCCGAGCGGCCGGCGTCGAGATCTGCCTGGATGGCGCGGATCAGCGAGGGGCACTTCATGGCGGTCAGCAGATGGCCGAAGAAGCGCTGCTTGGTGCTCTCGAAGGCGCTCAGCGCTGCCGACTTCGCATTCTTGTTCAGGGTCGACTGTCCCTGCATGATGCCCGTGGCCTCCAGCGCCGCTTCGATGTTGGCGTGGATGACCTTGAAGGCGCCTGCATAGGAGTCGTAGATGCGCCGCTGTTCATCCGAGAGAGAATGCACCAGGATGTCGACCTCGACCCCATGGTAGGCGAGTGCGCGGGCCTGGTAGAGACCCAACGCCTTCAGGTCCCTTGCGACCACCTCCATGGCGGCGACTCCGCCGGCTTCCATGGCCGACACGAAATCGGTCCGGGTCTCGAACGGCGTCTCGCCGGCGGCCCACAGGCCCAGACGCCCGGCATAGGCCAGTCCGGGTACGGTCGTGGCGCCGGTGGCCGACACGTAGGTGATCCGGGCGTCGGGCAACGCGTTCTGGAGCCGGAGGCCGGCGCGGCCCTGTGCGGACGGCTTCACGTCGCCGCGCGCGCCCTTGCCGCCGGCCGCGTTGGCCATGGCATGGGCCTCGTCGAAGACGATGGCGCCATCGAAGGCGTGGCGGTCGTCCTCGTCGGGTCCTCCGGCGAGCCAGCTTACGATCTGGTCGAGCCGCGAGACGCGGCCCTGGCGGGACGGCGAGCGCAGCGTGGCATAGGTCGTGAACAGGATGCCGGTGGAGAGGGGGATCTCGTCTCCCTGGCGGAAGTCACCGAGGGGGACCACGTCGTCGTCACGTCCTCCGAGGGCGGTCCAGTCGCGGCGGGCGTCTTCCAGGAGCTTGTCCGACTGGCTCAGCCAAAGCGCGCGCTTGCGGCCGCGGAGCCAGCCGTCGAGGATGACGGCCGCGACCTGGCGCCCCTTGCCGCAGCCCGTGCCGTCACCCAGCATCCAGCCCCGGCGGAAGCGGACCGGCGCCGACAGGGTCTCGCCTTCGTCGGTGAGGGCGGCCTCGCCCTGGTCGTCGTCGCTGCACCGTTGGACGGTTTCCCAGCCGGAGCCGATCCGGTAGCTTGCCGCCAGGTGCCCCTCATGGGCGTGTCCCGCCAACACCACGCTTTCGAGCTGGGCGTCCGACAGGAGACCGTCCGCGACGATGCGTTCCGGCAGCATGGGGCGGTAGGACGGCGCCGGATGCGGGACGGCGGCCATTGCCGCGGACTGCACCAGGGGCGTCGGATGCGCGGTTGCAGCCGGGATGTGGAAGGCGCCGGGCCTCCAGGGCTCGTAGGGGCCGGAAACGGGACCATCGGCGTCCGTGGTGGAGTCGGCCGGGCTGGTCTCGACAGTGAGTTCGGACACCGGTCCCCAGTCATGGGCCGGCGCGGATGCTGTCGACGCCGTCTTTCGCACAGGCGGGCGTAGCGTGACCGTGCTGCCGAAGAGGTCCCGGAGGGGTGCGGTCTCGATGGTGCGGACTTCCACCGGCAGGCGCGGTGGAACCTGGGCGATGACGGCGTCGAGCAGCTCGGCGGCGGTTGCGGCGCGGGCGCCGGGATCGACCTCGATGCCGGGCCGGTCGGCGCGGTCGAGCACGGTGAGTCTGGTGTCGAAACCGGTGCCCCGGCGCGCGTAGACACGGCCGTCGACGGCCATGGAGAACACGACCCGGGCGGGCGGGTCGAGGCGGCCGAAGGCGCGGTTCCAGTCGGAATCCCCCGGAACGCACTTGGCGGAGGTGACGGCCGCGAGCCGGCCTCCCGGCGGCAGCATGGAGAAGGCGGAACGCACATGACGGAGATCCGCGTCGTGGCGGATGCGGCCCACGCCCGGAGTTGCGGAGAACGGCGGGTTCATGATGACGACGGTGGGCCGGGCGCCGGGCAGGCGGTTGGCGGTGTTCTCGGCGTTCACGCCGGTGACCAGGGTTTCGGGGAACAGCCGGCACAACAACGCGCGGCGGGTTTCCGCGATCTCGTTCAGATGGAGGTTCCCGGCCGCGCTTCCGAGCGCGCATTCCGCCATCACCGCCAGCATGCCGGTGCCGGCGGACGGCTCCAGCACCATGTCGCCCGGCCGGATGGCCGCTGCCCGGAGCGTTGCGTAGGCGAGCGGCAGAGGCGTCGAGAACTGCTGCAGGCGGACCTGCTCTTCGGAACGCTTGGTGTGGGAGGGCTCCAGTGCGGCCACGGCCTCAAGCATCCTCAGCATGGCGGCGGGGCCTTCCGGGCCGGCCCCGGCGTGACGGCGCATGGCCCGGCCATGGCGGCGGATGAACAGCACGACCGCGGCCTCGGCGGCCTCGTAGGCGTCCTTCCAGACCCAGGCGCCCCGAGCGTCCGTGGCCCCGAAGGCGCGCGTCATGGCGTCCCGCAGGGTCGGGGCGTCGAGTGGCCGGCCAGCTTCCAGGACCGGCAGGAGGGTCGTGGCCGCGGTGAACAGCGCGTCATTGGTGGAAGGACGGAGATTCGGGTCGGCCGGGAGGGCCGGAAGCGTGCGGGGGACCGGGACGCGCACGGATGTGTCCGGCGCCGTGTGTACGTCGAGCATGGATCTCTCCCTCCTGGAATGTGTGGAAAGGCCGGGGTGCGGCAGACGCAGACGCCCGTCAACCGGCCGGCGGCGTGCCGGCGGTACGTACATCTTCTCAGCCGTCCGGGTGGAACCTCCTGCGGGAAGTCACAGAAGGCCCTCCCTTGCGAAACTGAAGAAGCGGCCGTGCCCGCAGACCACGTGGTCGTGGATACGGACTCCCATCACCTCGCCCACTTGGCGGAGTCGGTGGGTGATCTCCACGTCCTCGCGAGAAGGGCTTGGATCTCCTGTGGGGTGCCCATGGCAAAAAATGACCGAGGCGGCGCTCTCCCGGATGACCGGCCTGAAAACCTCGCGGGGATGAACAATGGAGGAAGTTAGGCTGCCGGTGGACACCCGGTGATGACCGATCAACCTGTTCCGGTTGTCCATCATCAGCACGTCGAAGTGTTCGCGGTATTCGTTCACGTACTTGGGCCGCATGTAGCGGTAGGCCTCCTCGGGAGTGCTGAGCGTCGGAGCGTTCTCGTGCATGCATGCCTCGGCTTCGAGGAGTTGCCGGCCCATCTCGAACGCCGCCTTGACCCTGCGGGCCTGCGCCGGGGTGAGCCCCTGCCGCCTCAATTCCCGGACGGTCATCGAGTCGAGGTCGAGCAGGGAGAGGCCCGCGAGCCTGGTTGTCCGTTCCGGGCCGATCAGTTCCTCCATCGGGTTCGCGCTTTCCATGCACGGTCTCCTTGTGGTCGGGATGAATGTCGTGGCGGGCACGGCCGCTCTCACGCCCCGGCCGCCCGCGTCCCGGAAACAGCCGGTTTCGGCTCCGGGCGGCGCCGGGCAATCTTGCGGGGAAAGAGTGGAAAGCCGGCTGCGGCAGATGCGTTGCGGCGGCTGACAGGCTCAGGTTGCGGTTTCGGGGGGATCGCCCAAGGTTATCCGGACGTCGGGGCGGGCGATGGAGATCTCCACCTTGCGACTATGCGGGACGAGCCAGAAGATCTCCCGGCGGACGGTCTCGGCAATGGAGAGCACAAGCGCGGAGTCCTCGTTGCACAGGAGCCTGGTGGCGACGTGGAGCGCCTCTTCGTCGAACCGAACGGCCTGGGTCTCGCGGCTGTCGGCATCCACATCGTCGGAGGCGGAGAAGAACGCGTGGCGCAGCAGTTCCGCGAGCCGTTGCGGCTCCAGGTTGCTGTCCCTTGTGACGAGCGGCAGCGCTTCGCCCACCCAGCTCCAGGCCTCTCCCGCGAAGGCGAGGTCGGCGGGGAGATCGAGGGTGCGGGCCGGGCCGCCGGCGGTCTCGATTGCAAGCGTCATACGGATTGCGTCGGGACGGGTGGGCAGAGGCGCGGCGGCCGCCCCCGTCCGTGCGGGCGCGGGGAATTTGTCCAGCGGCCACGCCTTGCCGTTGACGGTGACCTCGGTGTCGACGCCCGTGACGCGTTCGAGCGCGCCATACCACCTGTAGCCTTCGAGGCGCCTGTCGGCCTCGAAAAGCCTGTCCGCCATGCCGGCGCGTTCGGCGGCTCGCCACAGCGCCTGGGCCTCGGGCGGGTCGGGATCGCAGGTCATGACCAAGGCATCGCCGCCGACCGGCGCGGGCCTGGGCGGCTCTCGCCAGTCGTCGATGTCGGCGATGCCGGGCCGCCAGGGAAGGAGGACTTGGGGCGGCGGAGCGAGTTCGATCCCGGCGTCGCGCGCCCGCGTCCAGTCTGCAAACGCCGGGCGCGGGTCGGAGTCGGCCGCCATGGCGCGGTAGATGGCGAGGCGCGCCGCCTCGCGCATGCCGTCGATGAACGGGTTCTCGACAACCTCCTTGCGGGCCGGCAGCACCAGTTCGAGGCCGGGGCAGTCCCTCACATCGGCGCGGACGGACCAGATGCCGCCATGGACGGTTTCCACCGTGGGCAGGCGGACGGGGAGGGTCAGCCCGAAGAAGTTGAGATCGGGCTCGAAGCTGCCGCGCCAGCGGTCGCGGAAGGCGCCGAACACGAGGCCGTTCCAGCCCTCGGCATGGACGGCGCCGTCGAGATAGGCTCTTCGTTCGAGCGTCACGGGTTCGGTCCCCGGAATGCCCTCGAGCACGACCGGCAAAGGGTAATGACGCGTCGCGTTGGCGACGGCTGTGTGGATCGCATCGGCGGATTCCGTGGCATGGAACCGGACGGCGGTGCCGGATGGGTGCGGCGCGGTGTCGTCGGGCCGGACCCGGGCGTCGCTTTGGCCCGTGAAGTGTTCCGGCTCGAGGTCTACGGACCAGCCCTGCCCGGCATGACCGTCCGGCGTGCGTGGCCGCGACGTGATCCGGCAGCCTCGCTGCGCCAGACTGAGGATCCCCATGCCGGCCGCGTCCTCGCGGGCTACGATGTCGTCGGTCCAGCCGTTCTCCCCGAAGCTCAGCAGGACCGCGGGGTCTTCGATGCCGGCGCCGTCGTCGGTGACGGTCACCGTCAGGGGTGTCTCCGGCGGCCCGGCGGCGCCGTTGCCGGGATGGCCGGCGGTTGTGCCCACGGTGACGCGGACGCAGGCGGCGCCGCTCCGGCGTGAGTTCTGAAGCGCCTCGACGAAGACATCGGTGAGGGTCGATGCAAAGAACCGTGTGACGCGCTTCAGCGCGCCTTCGTGGACCCGGGCGCGGATCGTCGCCCCGGGCGGAATGGCGGTATGTGTCATGTGCGGTCTCCCCGATTGGGTGGGACAAACAAAAAAAGCCCCGCCCCGCGGTGTGCGGGACGGGGCGCATTCGGGCCGGAGGGTGGTTCAGACGCTGCGCAGGAACTCGGGGATGTCGAGCCCGTTGCCGTTGTCGTGGCCGTTGGCGGCGGTAGGTGCGGGATGGTGTTCGGTCGCCGGGGTTTCGACGGTCTCGGTCACGGAGACCGGATGCGGCGGATCGGCGGGTGCGTCGGCGCTGTCCGGCTCCACCTGCTCCAGGGCGCCGGCGTCCGGTTCCAGTGACGGTTCCGGGCCGGCTACGGAGTCCGTTGTGTCGGCGGGCGGCGCTGTCTCCGCACTCGCATCCTCGGCGCCGGCACGGCCTGTATCGAACGCCTTGAAGCCGGGCGGGGTCCAGGCGAGCGCGGCCGCGTGGGCGTCCACGGTGACGCCCAGCGGAGGGCTGCCGGCCGCGAAAGCCTCCTCCATCGCCTTGGCGATCGCGGGCTTCTTGCTCTTGGCCCGCGCGGAGGCCCATGCCGGTCCCAGGGTCTCCCTGGCGATCTCCAGGATGCGCCCCTTGTTGATGCGCGACCACAGCATGGCCGCGGTCGGACGCACCTGGCTTGCGAAGTCGATGTCGAGCCGGGCTATGGTGGCTTCGAGCTCGGGACGGGCCTGGGGCTCGAACGCCAACTGGCCCTTCACCGTGCGCGCGACCGAGGCCGCGAAAAGCCGCTGCTTGTCGTCCTGTGGCAACGCACGCAGCGCTGCGAAGGACTCGCCGCCGTCCTCGATGGTCAGCCAGTCCAGCGGCAGGCTGGAGCGGTCGGCGAGCATCTCCTCGCCCGGGCTCCAGGCCCCGAACTCCTGTGCGCCAGGCTAACTGGTGCGAGTGCAGTTGGTGAAAGTCCAACAGGAAGGAGAAGGCAAGCCACCACTTCCACCCCGAGTCATGGGCCGCCGTCCGTGAGGACGGAGGTCAAGCGTTGACAGGGGCGCGTATGGGCAGG
>JAJDTQ010000103.1 GCA_022827045.1 Candidatus Binatia bacterium | reverse complement strand
CCTGCCCTGAGCGTAACGAAGCGAAGTCGAAGGACGCCCCGATTCCATTCTCCATCTACTGGCCGTCAGGAGCGCCGCTCCTCGATGCCCAGGATCCTGGCAGCATTACCGCCGAGTACCTGCTCCTTCGCTTCCGGCTCGAGGCCTAGGCCGTCGAGGGCCTTGAGGCTGTTCTGGATGAAGCGGCAGCCGTCTTCCGGCCCGTAGGGGTAGTTGGTCCCGAAAACCATCTGCTCGGGGCCGAAAAAATCCATGACGCACTTGAGCGTGTTGGCCGGATGGTCCGCGGTGTCCACGAAGAACCTACGGAATGAATCCAGCGGGTTCTCCTTGAGGCCGTAACGCTCCCGCATCTCGTCGGTGCGGCCGGTGTAGATGTTGATGGCGCGCTGCCCGAAAAACGCCAGCACGCCGCCGACGTCGGCCACCACGAATGGCAGCGTGGGGAAGCGCTCGATGACGCGGCCGTACACCAGCCGGGTCATGGCGACGGTGCTGTCGAAGGCCCAGCCATAGATCAGGATCGGCATGATATCGAGGCCCACGGCCTCGGTGGCGAGCGGCGCGGTGGGATGGAGATACACCGGCAACCCGTACTCCGCCAGTTTCTCGTAGATGGGGAAGAAAACCTCGTCGTCCAGCGGCCGGCCGTTGAGGTTGGTGAAGCAGCCGAACCCGCGCAGCCCGAGCTCGTGGTAGGCCCGCTCCAGCTCCTCCAGCGAAGCCTCGATGGAGGCCGTGGGCAGGGTCGCGAGCCCCACGAAGCGGTCCGGATGCCGGTTGCAAATGGCGGCCAGCTCGTCGTTGGCCACCCGGGCCATGGCCACGGCGTCATCCGGCTCGTAGCGGTCGGCGCCGGGCGCCGGGATGCTCACCACCTGCACGTCTACCCCCTCACGGTCCATGTGCTCCAGCCGCTGCTCGACGTTGCGGCCCTTGAAAATCGCCGTGTTGATGCGGCAGCCCAGGGCCTTGTCGTAGAGGTAGGCCATGCCGCTGTAGGGGTCAGGCTCCTCCAGGATCACGGCGCCGTCCCGCCGCTCCATGGTCTCCATGTAACGCTCGGGGAAAATGTGGCTTTGAAAGTCGATGATCATGGATTCAGTCCCGGGTGGTCGAGGTGGAGGATCAGAGCCCCCGCACGACGCGGGGGATCCCCTGCGGCGACTCCGGCTCCGCCTTCACGGTCCGGGAGCCCACCGAGCTGCCGCAACGCTGGCAACTGTAGTCGTAGAGGTCGCCGTCGGGAAGGACCAGCAGCAGCCGTTCGCGTACCGGCATCGCCTGCCCGCACTTGCCGCAGTAGAGCAACGACGCCGACAATTGTTCGAAGCTCTTCTCCATGGCGTCGAAGGGCCGCGAAACGCGACGCTAGTCCCCGGCGGCCTCGGCCTTGGCTTCGGCCTGCACCTTCTCCATCAGATGCGGCGGCAGCTCCTCGTAGTGCGAGAACTCCGACTGGAATTCTCCTCTGCCGCTGGTCATGGAGCGCAGATCCGACGCATACCGGAGCACCTCCGACATAGGCACCTGGGCCTTGATGATCTGGCTGTGGCCCTTGGCGTCCACGCCCAGCACCTTGCCGCGGCGGCTGTTCAGGTCGCCGATGACGTCGCCCATGCACTCGTCCGGCACCGACACCTCCATGGACATCACCGGTTCCAGGATCACCGGCTTGGCCGCCTCCATGGCGTTCTTGAAGCCCATGGATGCGGCGATCTTGAACGCCATGTCCGAGGAGTCCACCGAATGGAAGGAGCCGTCATAGAGGGTCGCGCGCACGTCCATGATGGGATAGCCGGCCAGATAGCCGCCGGACATGGTCTCGACGATGCCCTTCTCCACCGCGGGAATGTAGTTGCGCGGGATGGCGCCGCCGACGATCTTGTCCACGAACTCGAAGCCCTTGCCCCGCGCCATGGGCTCGATCTTGAGCCAGGTGTCGCCGTACTGGCCGCGCCCGCCGGACTGCTTCTTGTACTTCCCCTGCGCGCTGGCGGACGCACGGATGGTTTCCCGGTAGGGGACCTTGGGCGCCTTGAGCTCCACCTCGGCGCCGTACTTGCGCTTGAGCTTGTCCACGACCACCTCGATGTGGAGCTGGCCGGTGCCCGAGAGGATGAACTCGCGGGTCTGGTCGTCGCGGTGCATGCGGATGGAGGGGTCCTCCTCCATCAGTCGCTGGAGTCCCTGGGGGACCTTGTCCTCGTCCGCGCGGGTCTTGGGGGAGAGCGCGAAGGAAATGGACGGGCTGAACTCCACCGGCCTGGGGTACTCGATGGGAGCGGACTCCTCGCACAGCGTGTCGCCGGAAGCCACGTCCTTGAGCTTGGCGGCGGCGACGATCTCGCCGACGCCGGCCGCGGACACCTCTTCCTGCTTGGCGCCCTCCGGCCGGAACAGGTGGGTGATCCTCTCCTTGGCGTCCTTGCGCGGGTTGTAGACCGTGCTGTCGGCGCGGACCGTACCCGACAACACCCGCATGATGGACAGCCGGCCGGCGAACGGATCCACGATGGTCTTGAACACGAACGCGGAAAGCGGAGCGTCCGCGGCCTTGGCGCGGGACTCGGCGTCCCCCGATACCGGGTTGTTCCCCTCCGCCGCCGGCTCATCCAGCGGCGAGGGCAGCCATTCCACCGCCGCGTCGAGCAACGCCGCGACACCCGCCCCGCGGCTCGCCGAGCCGTAGAGGACCGGGAACAGCGTACCCGCGCGGACGCCCTCGCGCAGGCCGTCCGACATCTCCTCGGCGGTGAGCTCCTGGCCTTCGAGGTACTTCTCGAGCAGCGCGTCCTGGGTTTCGGCCACGTTCTCCATGAGGCCGATGCGCATTTCCTCGGCCCGTTCCTGGAACTCCGCGGGTATGTCTTCCTCGGTCTCCTTGCCGTCGCCGTCGACGCACACCGCCTTCATGCGGATCAGGTCGACGACCCCGCGGAAGCTCTCGCCGTGGCCCATGGGGAGTTGCACGTGGATCCCCTTGACCCCTAGTTCCCCCGCGATGGCGTCCACCGCTTCCACCGGATCGGTTTCTTCCCGGTCCATCCGGTTGACGAAGAGAATGCGCGGCATCCCGCGCTCCGCCGCGTAGCCCCAGAGCCGCTCCGTCTCCACCCGCAGGCCGGCGCCGGCGTGAAGCACGAAGATCGCGCCGCCGAAACCCGCCAGCGAGTGAATCGTCTCGGGCAGGAAGGTGGCGAAACCGGGCGTATCCACCACGACGCACGTGCTCTTTTTCCATTCGAGAGAGTGAAAGGCCGTGGAAATGGAAACCTGCCGGTTGATCTCCTCGGGCTCGTGGTCGAACGCCGACGTCCCGTCCTCCACCCGGCCCAGCCGGTTCGTACGGCCCGCCGCGAACAGCATCGCCTCGCCCAGCGACGTCTTTCCCGCGCCCCGATGCCCCAGCAATCCGACGTTCCGCAACTGGGCAGCCTCAATCGCAGCCATGTGTCGACCTCCCCTTGAACTGACTTCCGAACGGCTCCGTCCCGCTCATTATGGAGACCTCCGCTTGCGCGGCGAGGGAGCCGCATTCTTCTCGTAAATAAGCCGTAACCCTTCCAACGTCAAGAATTCGTCCACGTCTTCGATGACGGTGGACTCGTGGGCGATGAGCGACGCCACGCCGCCGGTGGCCACCACCTTCGCCTTGATCCGGTTCTCCCTCTCGATGCGGTGAACGATGCCGTCCACCAGGCCCACGTATCCATAGTAGATGCCCGACTGGATGGAGTGGACGGTGGATTTGCCGATGACGCTCGAGGGAGCCAGCACCTCCACGCGTGGAAGCTTCGAGGCGCGCTGGAACAGCGCTTCGACGGCGATCATCATGCCGGGAGCGATCAAGCCCCCCAGGTACTCTCCCTTGTCGGACACGCAGTCGAACGTGGTGGCAGTGCCGAAGTCGATGACCACGCAGGCAGCGCCGAAGCGCTCATAGGCGGCGACCCCGTTGGCGATCCGGTCCGCGCCGACGTCCTGAGGACTGTCGTAGAGGATCGGCATTCCGGTCCTGAGCCCCGGACCCACCAGCAACGGCTTGACGCCGAAGAACTTCCGCCCCAACTCGTCGATCATGCCCACCATGGGCGGAACGACGCAGGAAACGATGATGGCGTCGATGGCGTCGCTGCCGATGTCCCGGGCGGCGGCGAGGTGACCGATGAGGGCGCCGTATTCGTCCACCGTGCGTTCCGGCTGGGTCACCAGGCGCCAGTGCGTCACCAGCTCGCGGCCCCGATAGACGCCCAGCACCATGTTGCTGTTTCCGATGTCGATGGCCAGCAGCATCTATTGTCCTTCCATCAGGAAAACATCTCCGCTCACCACCCGCTCGGTGCGGCCGTCGCTGCACTCCAACACCAGGAACCCGTCGCCGTCCAGTTCCCGCACCCGCCCCACCAGCTCCTCCTCCGGCGTGCGCGCCCGCACCCATTGTCCGTCCATGCGCGCGTGCTCGTTCCATCGGTCGGCGATGGGCGCGAACCCGCGCTCCTCGAACTCGATATAGCGGTTCTCCAGGTGGCGCACCAGAGACTGCGTGAACAGCACGCGGTCGACAAGGGCGCCGAGCTCCTCCATCACCGACGTGGCGCGGTCGCGGATGTCCGGAGACATGAGCGCCCGCGGGAAGTTCAGGTTGACGCCGATGCCGACGATCACGAACAGGGTACGGCCGGGCTCGCAGGCCAGCTCGCTCAGGATGCCGGCCACCTTTCTGCCGCGCAGGAGCACGTCGTTGGGCCACTTGATCCGGGGCGCACACGAAGCCTGCTCCGCCAGGGTGTCCGCCACCGCCACCGCGGCCAGCAGCGTCGTCTTCGCCGACTCCGCGGGATCCAGCCGGGGGCGCAGGATGAAGGAAACGTAAAGGTTGAGATGCGCGGGGGAAACCCAGTGCCGCCCCAGCCTTCCCTGCCCCCGGGTCTGCGCTTCGGCGATGACGACCGCGCCCTCCGGCTCGCCCGCTTCCGCCAGCGCGTGGGCGGTCCGGTTGGTGGACTCCAGCTCCGGATGGACGTCGATGCGGCCGCCCAGCCGCCTGGTTCCGAGGCCCCGGCGGATCCGCGCGGCGGTCAGCACGTCGCGGCCGGAGTGCTGCTCTGCGGAAGACATGGTGTGGAGACCGGGCTGGGAGCCCATCCTCGTAATCGGATTGTCCTTCGACTTCGCTTCGCTACACTCAGGACGAACGGGTTGTTGGACGGCTCCCTCCGTTCGTCCCCCGCGAGCGCGCCGCCGTCACTGCGCCTGCAACTCCCGGATCCTGCCGAGGCTGCGGTTGAGCGCTTCGATCTTCTCTTCCATCTCCTGCGCCTTCTCGCGCTCGCGCTCCACCACGTCGGCCCGGGCCTTGGCCGTGAAATTCTCGTTGCCGAGCTTCTTCCGCACCCGGTCGAGCTCCGTCTCGAGCTTGCCCAAGGCGCGGTGGAGCCGGGTGCTTTCCTCCTCCAGGTCGACGGCGCCGTCCAGCGGAACGTAGATCTCGGTGGTCTCGACGATGGCGGTGGCCACCTTCTCGGGGCGGACCCCCGGTGAGAGATATTCCAGAGGCTCCGCCCGCGCCAGCGTGCACACCATGGACTCGTAGGCGCGGACCAGCGACAACCGCTCCTCGGTATCGAACAGGAGCACCCGCACCTTCCTGGAGGGGGGCACGTTCATCTCGGTGCGGAGATTCCTCACGGCCCGCACGACGGCGCTGAGGAACTCGACCTTGTCCTCCGCGTCCTGATCGGCGGGAAAATCATCGGCGGCCGGGTAACGCTGGACCATGATGTCGTCCCGCCGGGGGGACGCCGCGTCCCGGGCCGTCACCTCTCGCCAGAGCTCCTCGGTCACGAACGGCATCAACGGATGCAGCAGCAGGAGAATGTTCTTCAGGACGGTGTGCAGGACCCGCTGGGTGGCGCGGGAATCGAGGCGCAGCTTGCTCATCTCGATGTACCAGTCACAGAACTCGTGCCATGTGAACTGGTAAAGGTGGTGCGCGAAGTCGTTGAACCGGTACCCGACGACGGCCTCCCTGGCCCGTTCGACGGTAGCGCTCAGGCGGGACAGGATCCAGCGGTCGGCCAGGTCCAGATCCTCGCCGGCGGCCGCCGGCCGCTGGTCCCGCAGGACTTCGTCGTCGAGGTTCATCAGCACGAAACGGGCGGCGTTCCAGAGCTTGTTGACGAAATGCTGGTAGCCGGCGATGCGGTCCTCGGCGAGCTTCACGTCACGGCCCATGGCGGTCATGGCCACCAGGGTGAAGCGGAACGGATCGGCGCCGTAGCGGTTCACCATGATGAGCGGGTCGATGACGTTGCCCTTGGACTTGGACATCTTCTGTCCTTCCTGGTCCCGCACCAGGGCGTGGATGTAAACGTCGCGGAACGGCACCTCGTCCATGAACCGGAGCCCCATCATCATCATCCGCGCGACCCAGAAGAACAGGATGTCGAACCCCGTCACCAGCGTAGAAGTGGGATAGAAGGTCTTGAGATCGGCGGTCCTGTCGGGCCAGCCCAGGGTCGAGAACGGCCACAGGGCGGAGGAGAACAGGTGTCCAGGACGTCGGGGTCCTGCACGAACCGGTTGCCGCCGCAGATATCGCACCGGTCCGGCGCGCTCCTCCCCACCACGGGGACGCAGCTGGGCCCAATCCGCCCAACATCGGCGTCCAGAGACTCGTTGCAGCGGGCGCAATACCACGCCGGTATCTGGTGTCCCCACCAGATCTGCCGCGACACGCACCAGTCCTTGATGTTCTCCATCCAGGCGAAGTACGAGTTCTTCCACGTTTCCGGGATGATCCGGGTGCGGCCGTCGCGCACCGCCTCCATGGCCGGGTCGGCCAACGGCTTGATCTTCACGAACCACTGGGGGGTCAGATAGGGTTCAATGACCGTCTGACAACGGTAGCACTTGCCCACCGCGTGGCGGTACGGTTGGACCTCGGCCAGCAGTCCCTGCTCCTCCAAGTCGCACACGACGCACTCCCGCGTCGCCAGCCGGTCCCGGCCGCCGTAAGGACCGACCCAGGCCGGCGTTTCGCCATCCTCATCGGTGAAGGCCTCGGCGCGGATCGCCGCATCATCGTCAAAGATATTGATAACTTCGAGGTTGTTCCTCAGGCCGATCTCGAAGTCGTTGAAGTCGTGTCCGGGAGTGATCTTGACCGCGCCGGTGCCGAACTCCGGGTCCACGAAATCGTCGGCCACCACCGGGATCTCGCGGCCCGCGATGGGCAGCCGCGCGCGCCGGCCGATGTGGCCGGCGTGGCGCGCGTCCTCGGGATGGACCGCGACCCCCGTATCGCCGAGCATGGTCTCGGGGCGCGTTGTCGCGACCACCACCTCGCCTCCCTCCACCAGCGGATAACGGACGTGCCACAGGTGGCCGTCCACCTCCTCGTGCACCACCTCGATGTCGGCCAGCGCCGTCTTGCAGCGCGGGCACCAGTTGATGAGGCGTTCCGCGCGGTAGAGCAGCCCCTCATCCCAGAGGCGGACGAAGGCCTCGCGCACCGCCCGGGAGAGGCCCTCGTCCATGGTGAAGCGCTCGCGGCTCCAGTCGCAGGAGACGCCCAGGGCGCGCAATTGCCGCAGGATGGTGTGGCCGGTCTCCTCGCGCCAGCTCCAGACCTTCTCGATGAACGTCTCCCGGCCCAGTTCGCTCCGATCCCGGCCCTCGGCGGCAAGCTGGCGCTCCACCACGTTCTGGGTGGCGATGCCCGCGTGGTCGGTTCCGGGCACCCACAGGACGTCGTGGCCGTCCATGCGCCGGAAGCGGCACAGCACGTCCTGGAGGGTGTTGTTCAGCGCATGCCCCATGTGCAGGGAGCCGGTGACGTTGGGCGGCGGAATCACCATGGAGAAAGACGGCGCGCCGGAGCCGGCCGGCGCGAAGTGGTCGGCCCCCTCCCAGCGGGCGTACCACTCGCCCTCCACTTCCTGATGACTGTACGACTTGGCGATTTCTCGTGGCATGCGACTCCTATCCGTGCTCTGTTTTCGGCGCTGTGCCGCCCCGCGTTCGCGGGACGCGGCCACGGGCAGGCTTGAAACCCTCCCTACCTGTTACCGGAGGGCTTTTCCGAGCCCGGTTCCTCCACGACCTCCGTCAACTCGATGATCTCGCCGTCGGCGGGATCGGCTCCCGAAACATCGTCTCCCGACGGCGACGTATTTCCCAGCAATGACCGCATTGCGGCTTCAAGAGCGGGGCCTTCCAAAGGCTTGGCCACGGCCGCGGTCAGCCGGGCAGGCTTGAGCGAAGGCGGCGGTCCCTGGTGAAGCCATACGCTGGGAATCTTGAGGCGCTGAAGCGCCCGCAACAGCTCATCGGCGGCGCCGCCACCCTCGACGCTCTCGCGGTCGACGATGACGAGGTCGTGACCCTTGAGATCCGCCGGGACGGACCAACCCTCCCGCACTACGGTCTGATGCTCCGGAAACAGGAATTGCCGCAGGGCCTCGCGCAGGATCGGATGGCTCTCGATGATAAGGATGCTGGCCATTTCACCGACGTCTCATGGTAGCAGACAAGAATCGGTCCTACGAACTTTCGGTCCTGCGAACTTGACAAGGCCGGAGCCACTGATACATATAGAATCTTTCCCCGGCGTGCGAAAGTGGCGGAATTTGGTAGACGCGCAGGATTCAGGATCCTGTGGGAGCAATCCCGTGGGGGTTCAATTCCCCCCTTTCGCACCAACATCCGCCACGCGTTCCGGTGAGCCGGTGTCACCTTGACCTCACAGTGGATTTGTGCAATCTCTACTGAAACGCCAGCCTGAACGGAGCCACTTCTGCCCCAGCAACAGCACGAGAGAAATCCACAGGGCTTTCTGACCTCCAGTACCGAAGAGTCGCAAATTCCCTGCGATTTCATCGACCCATACAGCCTCGTGGCCGACCCGTTGAGCTGGGTGGAGCAGAAGCTCGCGGAATGTACCCGCTCCAGGGAGGCCGAGATCACCGAGATCGCCTCGCACCTGATCCAGAGCGGAGGCAAGCGCATCCGGCCGGTGATCACGCTCCTGACCTTCAGCGCCTTTCGCGGTGAAAGGCAGGAGGAGGCGGTGGACATCGCCACGGCCATGGAGTTGATCCACGCGGCCACCCTGCTGCACGACGACATCATCGACGGAGCCGAATTCAGGCGTGGGAAGGTATCCGCCTACAAGCGTTACGGGCTCGCGCGCACGCTGGTCGCCGGAGACTTCCTGTTCATCAAGGCCTTCGAGTTCGCGGGCAAGTTCGACGACACGGTGGTCCAGTGGACCGCGGACGCGTGCACCAGCCTCACCGAGGGTGAGATCCTGCAGGGATCCTTCAACCGCAACCGCGCCGTCACCGCCAAGGACTATCTCGATATCGTCGAACGAAAGACCGCCTCGCTGTTTCAGACCGGCGCCAGGCTGGGGGCGTACATCGCCGGCGCGAGCGCCGAACAGGTGGAGGTGTCGGGCAACTTCGGACTCAACCTCGGCATCGCTTTTCAGATGATGGACGATGTCCTCGACGTGGTGGGAAGACGCAAACTGCTTGGTAAGTCCATCGGCATGGACCTTCGCGACGGCAACCCTTCCCTGCCCATCGTCCTGTCCCTGCTGGACGGACACCAGACCGTGAGCCGGGTCTTCCAGTCGCCGACTCCCACGGAAAACGACATACAGCGGGCGCTGGACGCCATGGGCAACGGCACGGTCATCGAGCGGGCCAGAAGCTTCTCCCGCAAGTACGCGCTGATGGCGGCCCGGGAGATCGACAAGTTGCCCGGATCCGACGCGCGAGACGGTCTCAAGGCCCTGGGACGCCTGCTCACGGAGCGGGACAGCTAGTGTCGCGTCCCGTAAATAAGTGGCATAATTTGCTTGTCTTTTTTGCCGTCAGCTGCGTTGCTCTTCCTCGCGTGGTGCACGCCACTGCTCGTCATCGCGCCTTGCCGACAACAA
>JAJDTQ010000158.1 GCA_022827045.1 Candidatus Binatia bacterium | reverse complement strand
CGCGAAGGAACACCGACCGAGATCGTGGTTCAGAAAAGAATCCTGCCGTGTTCGACTCCTTTTGCAGTTCGCGCCCAGGGTGTATGGCCATAACGTTTCAGGAGGAGAGCACATGGAAGGCAGAAGACTCTACGTCGGCGGGTTGCCGTATTCGACGACGGACATGCAGTTGGAGGAGATTTTCTCGGCACACGGCTCCGTCGAATCTGCCCAGGTAATCATCGACAAGTTCACCGGCCGCTCCCGTGGCTTCGGGTTCGTGGAAATGGGGACCTCGGATGAGGCCGAGGCTGCGGTCAACGCCCTCAACGAGACCGATCTCGGAGGACGCACCATCACCGTGAACGAGGCCCGGCCCCAGCGCCGCGACTTCGGAGGCCGTCGCTAGGGCGGTTCCACGCGTCCGGCCGCTGCTGCCGGACGAGTCCAGACCCGACGGGGCGCAGGGCCCGCCGCCCTGCCGCCCCGCGAGTCGGGGGGCATGCGCTTCACGGCTCGGTTTCATCCTCCCACCGCGGCGTAATCCCTTCACGTCGTACAGTCCGCTTCCCGGCGTTTACCCACCGGACGCATCGTTGCCATTTCGACCGGAATGGGGCATGTAGGCCTTGATCCGTATTCGGGACACGAGCGCGAAAGGAGAGTCGAGATGGCGACAGGCAACGGTTTCGGAACGGCCAGCGGGATCAACCTCGTGGGGCGCATGGACCTGCCCGGCGGCGGTAAGGTCGAGGTGGACAAGGGTTTCGCCTACGTGGGGCACATGGACCCGCCCTACGGCACTTCCGTCATCGACGTGCGCGACCCGAAGAATCCCAGGCTCGTCGCCCAGCTCGAGGTGCCCCCGGGGATCCACTCGCACAAGGCCGCGGTGAGCGACGGCCTGATGATCGTCAACTACGAGCGTTACGAGAACAACCAGGACGCCCAGGGAGGCCTCAAGGTCTTCGACGTGTCGGATCCCGCCAAACCCCGCGAGGTCTCGTTCTTCAAGGCGTCGGCAAAGGGTGTGCACCGGTTCACCTTCGACGGCCGCTACGCGTACTTCTCTCCCGTGCCGGAAGGATACGTGGGCAACATCTGCATGATCCTGGACCTGGCGGACCCGGCCAACCCGCAGGAGGTGGGGCGCTGGTGGATGCCGGGACAGTGGGTCGCGGGTGGCGAGGAACCCACCTGGCCGGGTACCATGCACCGCTGCCACCACCCCATCCGCCGGGGCGACCGCCTCTACGTCAGCTACTGGCACGGCGGCTCCGTGATCCTGGACATCTCCGACATGAGCAAGCCCACGCTGGTGAGCCATTTCGACACGAGCCCTCCCTACCCGTCGCCCACGCACACCACCTTGCCCATGCCGGAGAAGCTCATGGGCCGGGAGATCCTGGTGGTGGTGGATGAGGAAGCCCAGAAGGCGGCGCCTCTGCCCTACGCCTTCATGTGGGTGGTGGACATCTCCGACGAGAAACACCCCGTACCCATCGCCACGTTCATGCCCGATCTCGACGGCGAGCCCGCCGACCGCTACGGCGCGCACCAGCCCAACGAGCAGGTCCACGGCAACGTGCTGTACGTCACCTGGTTCAGCGGCGGCCTGCGCGCGGTGGACGTGTCCAATCCCTACCAGCCCAGGGAGGTGGGCTACTACGTGCCCGAGCCCGGCAAGGGGCAGAATTCCGTCCAGAGCAACGACGTCTTCCAGGACGACGACGGGCTCCTGTACCTGATCGACCGACTCGACGGGTTCGAGATACTCGAGCCGCGGGTATAGGCCGAGGACGCCCGTGTCACGTTCTGGGATTTCGCCGGCTCGTCGCCATCGTCCCGTTCCTCCTCCTTCCGACTCCCTCTCCCTCCGGGAGAGGGCCGGGGTGAGGGGAGCCCGGCCCCACCGCCATGGTCGATCGTGAGAACGGCTCCGAGCCGCCCGCTGCGCTCACACATTTGCGCGTGGTGGAATTGGGAGACGTGCCCGCGGCCTACGCGGGCCGGCTGCTGGCCGATCTCGGCGCGGACGTCATCAAGGTGGAGCCGCCGAGCGGCGCGCCCGAACGGAGGCTCGCGCCCTTCGCCGGAGGCGTCGAGGACGCCGAGCGCAGCCTGACCTCCATCCACGCCAACACCAACAAGCGCAGCTTGGTGCTCGACCTCTCCGCCGAAGGCGATCGGAACGTATTCCAGGAGCTCTTGCGGTCCGCGGACGTGTTCGTCGAGGCCACTCCGCTGGACCGTCTGGAGTCCTGGGGCTTCACCGACGCGTGGCTGGAGGAAAACTGCCCCGCGCTCGTGACGGTGTCCATGACGCCCTTCGGCCGCACCGGCCCCTACCGCCACTACAAGACCAGCGACGCCATCACCAACGGCGCTGGCGGCTTCCTCTACGGCCAGGGGGATGACCAGCGCGGGCCGTGCACGGCGCCCTCCCACTCGGCCTACCAGGTGGCCGGCTGCGTGGCCGCGACGCTGGCGGTGGCCGGGGTGCGCCACCGGCGGCGCAGCGGCGCAGGCCAGCGTCTGGACGTGTCGTTGCAGGAGGCGTTGACCTTCACCAACAGCAGCTCCATTGCCCGCTACACCCTGGAGAACCGCATGGGGCGCCGGCCCGGGGCCAAGACCTACGGCGGTTCGGTGACCAACATCTACCGTTGCAAGGACGGCCGCTACGTCCACTTCACCGCCAACCTTCCCCACATGTGGCGCGAGCTGACCCAGAACTGGATGACCGGCACGGTCCTGTCCGAGCCGCAATGGGAGGACATGGCCTACCGCGACGCCCGGAGCGACGAAGCCTCCGCGGTGGTGGCGGAGTTCATCAGCGGCTTCAACGCGGACGAGTTCGTGGCCGAGGCCCAGGGGCGGCACCTCTCCGCCGCTCCGCTCAACACCGTCGGGCAGTTCGTGGAAGGCGAGCAGCTAAGCGCCCGTCACTGGCTCCAGGAGATCGAGCACCCGGTCATCGGCCGCTACCGGGCGCCTGGCTTCCCCATGCGCCTCTCCCGGACGCCCATGCGGGTGCGCCGTCCGGCGCCGCTGCTGGACCAGCACCGCGACGAGGTGCTGGCCGAGCTGGAGCTGGGCAGAGCCCCCGTCTCCGTCGAGCCAGTCACATCTCCCACCTCCGTTCGTCCTGAGCGTAGCGGAGCGCAGCGGAGCGAAGTCGAAGGGCGCAAGCCCGCGGCTGCATGGGAGGCGGACCCCAACTCCCCCATGCTGTCCGGCCTCCGCATGGCCGATCTGACGCAGCAGTTCGCCGGCCCGCTGGGCACCGAGATCCTCGGCTACTACGGCGTGGAGGTCCTCAAGATCGAGTCCAACACCGTGGCCGCCCGGGGCCGGGGCGCGGCCATCCACGCCGACATGAACCGGGCCAAGCTGGGCGTCACCCTGAACCTGCGTCACGACCAGGGCAAGGAGCTGTTCCGGCGCCTGGTGGAGCGGTCCCAGTTGGTGGTGGAGAACTTCAGCGTCGGGGTCATGGAGCGCCTCGGCTTCGATTACGAATCGTTGCGCAAGGTGAACCCCGGCATCATCCAGGTGTCCATGCCCGGCTGGGGCCGGGAAGGGCCGCTGCGCTCCTGGGTGGCCTGGGGCTGGCAGCTCCTGGCCTACACCGGCCTCATGCGCCTGTGGGGCTATCCCGAGTCGCCCATGCGCGCGCGCTGCAAGATTGCCTGGCCGGACCGGGTGGGCGCCATCACCATGGCACTGGGCGTGGCCGCCGCCGTCGAGCACCAGGAGCGCACCGGCGAAGGGCAGTTCATCGAGGCCGCGATGCTGGAGGCCCAGGGCGCCATGATGGGACCCGCCATCCTCGACTACACGGTCAACGACAACGAATGGGAGACGCTGGGCTACCGGGAAATACTGGGAGACCCCTACGCCCCCTACGGCTGCTACCCGTGCGCCGGCAACGACGACTGGATCATCATCGCCTGCGAGACCGATGAGGAGTGGAAGGCCATGGCCGGGGTCATCGGCGCGGGCTCATGGGCCGAGGACGCGCGCTTCGCGGACCGGGAAGGCCGGCGGCGGCACCGCGAAGAACTGGACGAGAAGCTGACGAAATGGACCCGCACCCAGACCGCCCGCCAGGCCTTCCGCCGCCTGCAGCAGGCCGGCGTTGCCGCCGGCATCCCCATGTCCGGCGAGGACCTCTACTACGACCCCCACCTGCGCGAGCGCGGCCACATCGTCGAGATGGACGAGCCCCCGTGGGGCCGAGTCGGCCACCACGGCATCCCCGGCATCCCGTCCCGCTCCAAGGCCAGCGCCGCGATGCCCGCGCCCTGGATCGGAGCGCACAACGCCTACGTGCTCGGTGAGGTGCTGGGGCTGAGCGAAGAGGAGATCGCCGCGCTGGAGGAGGCGGAGGCGATCAAGTAGCCCCTCATCCGGGCTTGATCCGGGATCGAGATCTCCTCTACCCGTCACCCAGGGCTTGACCCGTGGTGCAGGGCGGTGGTGTCGGGCATCTGATTCCACACTTGGTTGTCCAAGGTCCTTCCTGTTCTCTTCTTGAATACCCCGCCCCATTGTTTGAAGAAGAACGGCACTTTGTGCTGCAGGCAGTTGTCGCGGATTTCCCGTACCCAGTCGGCTTCCATCGGTCGTGCCCTCGGTCCTGATTCGCCGCCGACGATCACCCAGTCGATGCCATCAAGGGGTATGCTCGTTAGTGGTCCAAGCAGGGGTTCCAGCGAGAGAAACTTGACCGACGCACCGGTTTCCCTGAGCCGTTCCAACCTGTCCATCCACCGTGCCGACTCGATACTCGTTCCGAGCCAGATGTTCGGCGTCCATGACAGCCGCTTGTCGAGTTGTACGACCCGCCCCGGTCGCTTGGTGAGAACCTGGAAGGTGTGTTGCGGCGAACGGTTCATGACATCGAACACCGCACGGATGAACTCCGTCGGGACCGATTTGTGGAACAGGTCCGACATGGAGTTGACGAAAACAAGATGTGGCCGATTCCACCTGGAGGGCTCCTCCAGCGTACGTGGGTGAACGGTTACCTTGAAGCCCTCCCGGTACTTGTGCGCTCCCATGGCCCTCAGCCGTCTGGACATACGCTCTGCGTAGCAGTGTTTGCAGCCGTGACTGATCTTGGTGCAGCCGGTTACCGGATTCCAGGTAATCTCGGTCCATTCGATGGCGGAGCGCGAAGCCATGGCTAGAGGTGTTCGAGGATATGTCTCGCAATGCGCTTGGCGGGGGCTATCCCTGCCGAATTGCCTACACAGAACATGAACTCGAACAACGTGGAGTTCTTGGAATTCTTGAAAGGTCGAGATCGGTCGAGGAACCGGTCTCCGAACAAATCGGCAAGTTTTGTCTTGTAGATCCCAAGTAGTCCGTGCACGCCTGGATCTCGCTCGTGCTCGACATTTCCGAAGAGGTCCCCTTGCGGAGCCTCTCGGTACAGTTCACGCCATCCTTCATCGCCGAACACGCTGGTCAATCGTTGCGCCCATTGATCCGAAATGTCGTCAGGCCGCTTCGACTTTGGAAGCATGCGGGCAATTGCGGAGACGGGGAATAGTATCCAGGTGTCCAACGCTTGTAGCGCGGCAATTTCCTTGAGCGTCGACCACTCGACCTGGGTCGCAAACGGATCAAGGAACAAAACCCCTCGCCATTCACGCCAATCCTCTTGAAGTGAGCGTAGGTATTGATTGGCCTCCGAGTTTTCGATCCGGATGTCCCTGCCGAGGTGGGCGTCTTGAAGCTTCGCCAATTCCTCGCAGCGAGCAGGGTCCTGTTCCACGAAGATCAATCTGTCAAAAGGTTTGTCCTGAACCCCAAGCGCTATACTGGCTGAACCCTCATGGAATTCTCTGGCGTCCCGGTCCTGTTCAGGGAGAGATACGGATCCTGTTCCAGCGAACGCGTCGATATACACTAACCGAAATTTCTGATTCTTGAGCGCGGTCGTATAGGCATCGAGGTACGCCCGGAGGATCTCCAGCTTTTCGCGCGTCCATGAGCCACCATACGCTTCCGGCGTTTCCGCTACGAATCCCCGCATTGGTCAACCTTCGCGATTTGTTGCCTCCTTTTGGGTGTTGCCATCCGCTGGATTTCCCCTTCGGGGGAGTGACGTTCTGGCACCCGGGTCGGAGTCACTCCCCCCTGGAATGCGGCCCGAACGGCTCCGGTTGGAAGGGCCTGTCCCGGGCCTCGAAGAAGGCGCGCAGGCCGCCCTGCTTGCGGGCGTCCTCCAGGCGCTTGTTGAACTCTTCGCGCTTGCTGAGGCGGGCCATGGCGCTCAGCTCGGCGTTGAGGAGCCAAGCCTTGTGGAGTCCCATCATCTCCAGTCCCTGGGTGGCGATGGCGAGGTTGATCTTGACCGTCTCGGGCGGCACCAGGGCCACGCGCTCGACCATGCGGAAGCATTCCTCCAGGAGCTCGTCCGCGGGCACGACCTTGTTCACCAGGCCGATGCGCAGGGCTTCCCCGGCGTCGACGTGGTCGCCGGTGAGGGCGTAGCGCAGGGCGTTCTTGGGGCCGGCCAGCAGCACCCAGATGAAGTCGGTGCCGGCGGCCTGCCGCACCTGGGGTTGGCCGAAGACAGCGTCGTCCGCGGCCACGGTCAGGTGGCAGGTGAGGGCCAGCCACGAGGCCGCGCCCAGGCACCAGCCGTTGACCGCGCCGATGATAGGCTTGGGGAACTCCCAGCGGTAGAGGCGCCGTCGCAGCATCTCCTCGCGGTCCTTGTCCCTGACCTCGTCGAACTCCTTGTAGAGCGGCACCCCTTCCGGCAGGGCCTGGGGCCACACGGTCTCCGGGACGCCTTCCGCGGAGATGTCCTCGCCGGAGGAGAAGCAGCTGTCCGAGCCAGTGAGGATCACCCCTCTCACCTCCGGATCGTCCTTGGCCTCGACGAGGGCGGCATCGAGCTCCGCCAGCAGGGCCTCGCTCAGGGCGTTGCGCCGTTCCGGGCGGTTCAGGGTGATGAGGACGCCGCTGCGCTGTTTTTCATAGAGAAGGTTCTGATAGGTCGACATGAGGTCTCCTCGCGGGAAGTTCGCCTGTTGCCGTGTAGCTTTCGGCCGGCGCGCCTAGTCCCTGGGCTTCGATCTCGGGCCAAAGGGCTCGGGCTGGAACGGGCCGTCGCGCAGTTGTAGGTACTCCCGGATGTTCTTCTCCCGGGCCTCGTTGAGCGGGCGGCGGTGCTCCTCGCGCAGCATCACGTGGGCCGGGGCGGAGAGTTGCGAGTCCAGCATGAGGGCGTCGCGCAGGCCCATCATCTCCATGCCCAGGGTGGCGATGGCGAGGTTGATCTTGACCGTCTCCGGCGGCACCAGCGCGATGCGCTCCACCAGCTCGAAGCACTCGTCCAACAGCCGCTCGTGGGGCACCACCTTGATGACCAGACCGATGCGCAGGGCTTCCTGGGCGTCGATGTGGTCCCCCACCAGGCCGTAGCGCAGCGAGTTCTTGACTCCGGCCAGCATGGTCCAGAGGAAGCTCGTGTTGGAGCCGTGGCGCACCTCGGGCTGGGCGAAGACGGCCTGTTCCGAGGCGATGGTGATGTGGGTGCACAGCGCCAGCCACGAGCCCGCGCCCATGGCCCAGCCGTTGATGGCGCCGATGACCGGCTTGTCCAGCTCCCACAGCCGCAGGAACTCGTTGCCCTCCCGGCCGCGCCAGGAATCGATCCAGTCCGACGCGGACTGGCCCGCGGGGACGCCGTAGGGCCATTCGAGGTCGCGCCGCCGTCCGGGCTTGGGCCCCTGGTCCATGCCCGCGGAAAAGGCGCGCCCGGCGCCGGTGATGACGATGGCGCGGACCTCGGGGTCGGCCACGGCCTCGTCCAGCGCCGCCGACATCTCGTGCTGGACCGTGGGGCTGATGGCGTTCATCACCTGCGGGCGGTTGAGCGTGATCAACCCGCCGGCGCCGCGTTTCTCGTACAGGATCTCGGTGTAGTCTGCCATGGGCTGTTCCTATCTCCCTATCTCTCTTTCTTCCACACGATGCGGTAGATCCCCGCGATCTCCGATAGGGGCATGATGATGGGGTCGTAGCCGTGGGCGATGCTGATGAGGACCAGGTTGCCGTTTTCCTTCTTGATCCGCTTGATCAGGTACTCGCCTCCCACGGTCTTGATCACGCAGTAGTCGCCGGAGTGCCATTCCTTGTTGGGCGAGCATACCACGATTTCCTTGTCTTCGTAGCGCGGGCTCATGGAGTCGCCGCGGACCTCCACCCCGAAGGCGTTGGCGTCCCCGAGGTCGTAGGGGCGCGACACCCGGCGCCAGCCCTCGCCCACCGGGAACCCATCCTCGGAGAACTCGCCCCGGCCCGCTCCCGCGCGCCCCACCACCGGAAGGTCGTCGGGCACGTGGCCGGAGACGTCGCGGACCTGGTCGTTGGTGGCCAGGAGCCATTCCAGCGACACGCCGCACACCGAAGCCAGACGGTGCAGGATCGCGGACTGGGGCGCCCGGTCCCCGGCCATGTAGTTGTAGACGGCGGTCTTGGAGATGCCCGCCCGGGCCGCCACCTCCTGGGGGTCCCGTTCCGCGAGCGCCAGCGTGAGGCGTCGGGCAAGATCGGTCTTGGGACGTCTTGTTTTTTTCCTCGGCATCGTGTATATAGTTCTCGAATGAAAAATAGCTTGACATTATAGTAGTCAATTGATAACTTCCCGTCAAGCGCTGTCATGACGCGACTCTCATCGGGAAGGAAGGGCGACGATGGCAAGTGATACGAAACGACATCTGAAATCGGTGGGCGGAGGCCGCGAGACCAAGCAGTGGGCGGAGGTGGATTCCTCGCTGGTGGGGCTTTCGGTGCTCTCGGCCCTGAGCAAGATCGACCACGGCGAGGAGGGGGAGGCCGACGTCGAAATCGGCGGCCGCACCCTGCGAATCCGTTTCGACCCGCTCCAGAAGCGGGTGCTGATGTTCGAGCTCAAGAAGACCCGGACCCGCAACTCCCGCCTCGCGGGTCCCCGCAACAAAACCCTCCACTAAGGCCGGCGCCAGGGAATTGGGCCCAAGCGGTCGCGCGCGTCTGACGCACGCCGGCGCCTTGGGCCAATTCCGCGGCGTTTCGCAATCCCCTGAAGCATCCCGTAAGGAGAAAGGCCGCTGGCGCCGGCCAGCACCTCATTTTTTAATACATGAATGATTGATAAAATTTTGTATGTGTGTATTAATTTAACAATACACTGGTGAACGAGGATTGCATGGTCACATGGGTTGACACGTTTCGGTCGCTGTTCCTGGGGCGCTGGTGGTGGCTCCCCTCCATGTTCTTTGGGCCGTGGTGGCTGTCGGTCCTGGTCTGGTCACTGATCGTGCTAGCCCTATGGCTTTCGCTTGTAACGACCCTCTCGAATGCGGCGTTCCTGGTCGCACTCGCCTTGGCGGGCGCCTGGGTGGGGGCCTGGACTCGCCGGTTGCACGGCTGGGACTGCGCCGTGCTTGTCCCACGCCTCTCCAGACACCTGTTCGTCCTGTCCCTGGCCATCGTCGGCGCCTTCTCCTTGGTCTTCGCTGCAGCGTCCATGTATGCGGGCAACTCGTTGCCCGCCCTGGGGCCGGCGTTGCTCGTGGGCATCGGAACCGTCTACGGCTTCGTGCGGATTCCCGAACGGCTGGCGACTCCCATGACCGTAGTGTTGTTTTACTGGCTGCTGGGCCTACTGGCTGTCGGCGCGTTGACGTACTCGCGGGAGATCTCGCATGTCGCGTTGCAAGTCCCGGCGTTGGCGTTGGCCCTGATCCTCCCGGCCTTCTTGAAGCGCACGCTGGAGGCACCGTTCGTCGAGCAGACGTCGTTCGCCGTCCAGGGTCAGGGTCTCGTGGTCGAGAACTGGAGCATATCCGCGGTCGCGAGGCAGTCGTGTCGGCTGGCGTTTTTCGGATTAGCCTTGGACACACTGGTCCTTCTGGCGTCCGGTCATTCCGGGTTGTGGCTCGTTGAACGATTCGGTGGAGCCGGGTTCGGTTATGATGGACTGTTTTTCGCCTCCGGCATGATCATCATGTTCCCAATGGTTGTGTTGACCGGGAATCCGTATCCGGTTGCCTGGTTGATGGGAACAGGAGGTACTCGATCACGGCTTGCGTGGACCCTTCTCGGACGCATGGTCGTCGGCGGAGCTTTGCCCCTCCTGGCTTTCTTCCTGGCGGTGGAGACGGTGCAGTCCCTGTTGAGTGCTGGTGCCCCGCGATTCGAATTTCTCCTCAAGATACAGATTTTGGCCTTCCTGGCCTTCGTGGTTGCCTATGCGTTTCGCCGCAGATACCCTAACCGGTTCCTCACCAATGTCCCCACTTTTCTTGTCATAGTTTTCTGGTTCACCGGCCCGGACCTGGCGTATTGGCTCGACTTCGGCACACCGATTCTGGCGTTGCTGGTCGTCGGCAGCGCGATGACAGCCATTTTGGTGGTGGGTCACGGTCTGGCGCGGGCGGACTATCTGCTATAGGGAAACTCCTTGTACTCGCTCAACCCAGCCTCAGGTGTTCCCCTCTACCGGCAGATCGTCGACCAGACGCGGCTGCTGGTGGCCGCCGGTCGGTTGGTCCCGGGCACGTGTCTACCGTCCGTCCGCACCATGGCCGCCGATCTGGACATCAATCCCATGACCGTCTCCAAAGCCTATTCGCTGCTGGAACAGAACGGTATCGTCGCGCGGCGGCGCGGTATAGGCATGGTCGTCACCGAGGCCGGACTCGACGTCGCACAAGCCATCGGGCCGGATACCGCGGCGTTGATCCGGACGGCCAGGCAGCTCGGCATGTCGCGCACCGATCTCATCGCCAGGATCGAGAAACTCTGGGAGGAGACATGATTCCGTCGCCTTTTTCCCTCAACGACATCGTTGCCGGATACGACGGCAAGAGCGTCCTCCAGGGTGTCGCCCTCGACCTGGAGCCCGGTTCCATCACCGGTCTGCTGGGCCGCAACGGCAGCGGAAAGACGACCATGATGCGCGTAGCCCTCGGCCTCATGAAAGCGGAACGGGGGGAAGCCTCGCTGTTCGGTTGCCCGGCATGGGACTCCCCGCCCGAGGTGCGCAAGCGTGTCGGGTTCGTGCCGCAAAGCTTCCTGGGTCTCTACTCCGCCTTCGGAATGATGAACCTGGATGGCGTCCTCAAGTTCGTCGCCCATCACTACGACAACTGGGACCAGACCCTGATCGACGAGCTCAGGGGTGAATGGGGCCTCTACAACCGCCGGGTCGCCGAGCTGTCGCCGGGCGACCAGCAGAAGGTTGCCATCCTGCTAGCCGTCGGCCACCGCCCCGACCTGTTGGTCCTCGACGAGCCAGCGGCCAGCCTGGATCCGGCGGCGCGGCGGGAGTTCCTGAGAACGTTGATCGAGTTGAACGCGGACAGCGGCCAGACCGTTCTCCTGTCGAGCCACATCACCAGCGACATCGAGCGCATCAGCTCCCACATTGCGGTCCTTCACGGCGGCGTTGTCGTCTGCCACGCCGCTCTCGACGACATCAAGGATCGTGTCCGGGCCGTAACCCTGACGGATGCGGTCCAACCCCCCGCGGACAAGATCCTGGCGCGAACCGGCAACCGCTATTGGCTGTGGGACTGGCAGGAATGCGGGCTGCCTGCCGGCCTGCCCGCGGACGAGGTGGTCCTCGAGGATCTGTTCCTGGGGATCACGTCCGCCTCATGACCCGAACGCGGTCCTGGCGGGAACGACGGCCGGAGAGCGCCCGTTACGGCGCGAACATCTCTCCCAGCACGGTCAGCACACGGCCGGCGGCCGTTGCGCTGATTTTTCCCAAACGCCGTACCAAACGAGATTCGTCGATGGTTCGGGTCTGGTCGAGGACGATCTGTCCGTCCTTGCGTTGGAACCGAACGGGGACGCGGGTAGGGTAGGGACGGCCGCGGGTCGTCATCGGGGCTACGATCACCGTGCGAATATGCCGGTTCAACTCATCCGGCGAGATGACGACGCAGGGACGGGTCTTTCGGATCTCGTGTCCTTCGGAAGGATCGAGCCGGACCAGGAACACCTCGAACCGGGCGGCTACCACTCCCACTCCGTGATGTCCCATCGGGTCGCCGCCGAAGATCCTTCGTCCAGGGGCACGTCGTCTCCCAGTTCGTGCATGTGGCGAAAGGCGTCATCCCAACCGCTCCGTGCCTCCGCCACGCCACGGATGAGCAGACAGTCGTCCCGCACCTCCATTTCCACCTCGTCATGGAGGCGGCATTGTTCGAGGATTGGTTTGGGAATCCGAATGCCGCGGGAGTTGCCGATCCGAACGATTGCTGTTTTCACACGAGTCCCCCTCATCCGATGACGTGAATACAATGTATTTACCTCAGCGGACGTGCATGTCAAGATGCGAGACGACGTCCCGGCCAGGAGGCAATTACGGAAAACTGATGGAGAGCGAGCGGCTTGGTCAGTTCGTGCGTTCCGAATCCACCACCGTGACCGTCCGCCCCGTAGCGAGGGACTCTGACGCCGCGTCGGCGATGGCGAGGGCGGCCAGACCGTCAAGGCCGCTGGGATACGGTACGTCGGTGCCCCGGACCACGGCACAGAAGGTAGCGATCTCTTCGCGGTAGGCTTCGGCGTAGCGGTCCATGAAGAAGTCGTTGAGGGGGTCGGTGGCGAATCCCGACCGGTCGGCGCGGGTGACGGTGGTGGCAACGGGATTGCCGGCGGAGACCATGCCCTCGGAGCCGTGCACCTCGATGCGCTGGTCGTAGCCGTAGGCGGCGCGGCGGGAGTTGGAGATCACGCACATACGGCCGCCGGCGGAGCGCAGCACGGCCACTGCGGTGTCGACGTCGCCGGCGTCTCCGATGGCCTTGTCGACCAAGGCGGACCCGGTGGCGGTGACCTCCACGATGGGTTCGCCTACCAGGAACCGCGCCATGTCGAGGTCGTGGATCATCATGTCCCGGAACAGGCCGCCGGATCGCCGTACATAGTCCAACGGCGGAGGCGCGGGATCGCGCGACGTGATCTGCACGAGTTCGACGTCTCCGATGCGCCTGCGGTCGATCTCGTCACGCAGGCACCGAAAGGACGGGTCGAACCGGCGGTTGAACCCGATCATCAGCGGCACTCCGCAACGCGCCGCTACGGCCACGCTCTCTTGCGCCCGGGACAGGTCGAGGTCGATGGGCTTCTCGCAGAAGATCGCCTTGCCCGCCGCGGCGGCCCGTTCGATCAGCTCCGCGTGAAGGTCCGTGGGCGTGGCGATGAGGATCCCTTCGATGGCGGGATCGCCCAACACTTCCTCGACCGAAGCGGCACGGGTGCCGGTCGCCTGAACCACCGCCGCCACGGCAGCCTCATCGGGATCGGCCACGGCCACCAGCCGTGCGCCCTCGCTCTCGGCGATGGAGCGCGCGTGGGTCTTCCCGATGCGGCCGGCGCCCAGGAGCCCGAGCCTGACAGGCCCGCCGGTCACTTCGAGTCCCGCTGGAAGATCCAGTCGTGGTCGGGGTGGTTCCGGAACCGCCACTGGCGCTTCGGGCCCGCCATGACGTTCAGGTAGTACATGTCGTAACCGTAGGGCGCGCCGCACGGATGATGGCCGCGGGGCACGAGCACGGTGTCGCCGTCGGACACCGCCATGGTCTCGTCCAGCTCGCCGTCCTCGGTGAATACCCGCTGGAAGCCGAACCCTTGGGGCGGGTCGATGCGGTGGTAGTAGGTTTCCTCGAGATAGGTCATTTCCTCGCCCTCGTCGCTGTCGTGACGGTGCGGCGGGTAGCTCGACCAGTTGCCCTGGGGCGTGTAGACCTCGGTGATGAGCAGGCTGTCGGCGATGTCGGCGTCGTCCATGGCGATGGGATGCACGTAGCGCGTGTTGGCGCCCTTGCCGCGTTCCAGGACGGGTATGCTCTCCGGATCGATGGCCCTGGCCGCGTGCCCGCCGGAGCCGGGGGCCGAGCACACCGCGATGGTGCAGTCGGTTTCCGCCCGCGCCGACCACGATGTTCCGTCGGGAATGTAGACGGCGTAGGGCTTGGTCTGCTCGAACACGCTCATGCGCTCACCCTGGACTCCGAAATCGACTTCCGGGGTCGACAACCGCGCCTTGCCTTCAACCATCACCAGAATGACCTCGCGGTTGCCGGTGGCCTCCCCGGCGGTGTCTCCCGCCTTCAACGCGTAGACGGCGAATCCGACGTACCGCCACCCGGCGTTCTCCGGGGTGATGTCGACGACCTTGCCCGTGGTTCCCGTTGGTTTTCGCAAAAGAGTGCTCATGGTGTCCTCCCGGCGCGTCTTCAGGAGATTCTGACTACCTGCAATGGCGCCCTTCGATTTCGCGCCGCTGGCGCGGAGTCGAAGGGCGCCAGATCTTCTAGTCCAATCCCGCTTCCCGTGCCATGGCGCGAAGTGTCTTCAGCGCCAGTGTCTGATAGTATACCGGATCGCGTTGGGCCGGGTCCTGCTCGGCCTCCGCTATCAACCAACCCGAGTAGCGATGGCGGGCGGCGACGCGCAGCACCGCCGGGAAATCCACGCAACCCTCCTCGTCTCCGGGAACCGTGAACACGCCGAGTCGGACAGCCTGCAGGAACGACAGGTTTTCCGCAAGCGCTCTTTGCCGAACGGCGGGACGAACGTTCT
Organism: Candidatus Binatia bacterium; assembly: GCA_022827045.1. Next base: position 9,440 of record JAJDTQ010000158.1, on the reverse strand, counting down.
TCGCGTGGATGTGGACCACGCGGTCCATGTACTGTTCCGCCAGGGTCACCGCATCGGCGCCCGCGAAGGTGGCGTGCCCGGTGTCCAGCAGCAGCTTCGTGTTCGGCCCGGCGCGCGCCATGAAAGCGTCGATCTCCTCCATGGTTTGGACCACCGTGCCCATATGGTGGTGATAAGCCAGGTGGATGCCTTGGTCGCGGCAGTGGCCGGCGACGGCCTCGACTTCGGCGCAGAAGCCGTCCCAGTCGGACGGTGTGAGCTTCGGCCGGTCCCCCAAGGGCGCATCGACGGCACCGTGGACCGCCCCGCTCGTCTCGCACACGATGCAGACCGAGCACCCCAACACCGCCAAGACGTCGAGGTGGGGCTGGATCGCCGCCTTCTCGTCCTCCACGGAGCGTTCGAGCAGCTGCAACGAGTGCCACCCGGACACGTATGACAGTCCGTAGGGTTCCAGGGTAGCGGCAAGGGTCGCGGCATCGGAAGGAAATTTGTGGCCCTTTTCGATCCCCTCGAAGCCGATGCGGCTGGCGTCGCTCAGGCACTGCTCCAGCGGTATGTCGCCCCCCAGGCTGTGGTCGTCGTCGTTGGACCACGCGATGGGGTTGGTTCCGTAACGGATCACGCGGTTCTCCTCAACGGGTCACTTGAAGGGTGGCAGGGGGTTGACGCCTACCGGGTCACGAACGTTTCCTGAGCGCGGCGTCATAGGACTCGCGCGCCGCGACCACCTCCGGGCGGTCCGACACCTCGGGCACCGCCACGTCCCACCAGTGGCCCCCGGCCTGGGTACTGGCAAGCGGGTCGGTGTCGATGACGATGACCGAGGTCCGGTCGGCCGAGTGCGCCTCGACGAGGGCGGTCTCAAGGCCGTCAATGCCGTCCACGTGCGTCGCGACGGCTCCCATGGAGGCCGCGTGGGCGGCGAAGTCGATGGCGGAGGGCGTCTCGTGCCGGGCGGTGTCGAGCAGGTTGTTAAAGCTGGCGCCCCCGGTGGCCACCTGTAGCCGGTTGATGCACCCGAAGCCCCGGTTGTCCAGCACCACCACCGTCAGCTTCAAACCCAGCATGACGCTCGTGGCCAACTCCGAGTTCATCATCATGTACGATCCGTCTCCCACCACCACGACCACGTCGGCCTCGGGCCGCGCCATCTTGACGCCCAGTCCGCCGGCGATCTCGTAGCCCATGCACGAGTAGCCGTATTCCAGGTGGTAGTCGCCGCGGCGGGGCGAGCGCCACAGCTTGTGGAGTTCGCCGGGCAGGCCGCCGGCTGCGCATACGACGATGCCGTTGTCGGCCATGGTCCGCTGGATCGCGCCGATGACTTGGGCGTCCGACGGGACGGCGTTGACGCCCGATGCGCCGGTGACGGCGTCCGCAGCGTGGTCCCAATCGGCTTTCAGGCCTTCTCCCGGCGGGGCGAAGACCCGGTCGTCCAGGGCGGCGTCCAGTTCCTCCAGCGCGGTCCTCGCATCTGCCACCAAGGCCACGGCGTCGTGCTTGGTTGCATCGAAGGCCGCCGCGTTGACGGTCAGCAGCCGCACGTCCGGGTTCTGGAACAGGCTCCGGGAGCCGGTCGTGAAGTCCTGCAAGCGGGTTCCCACCGCAACGATCAGGTCCGCCGTCCGGGCCAACGTGTTAGCACTCTCCATGCCGGTGACGCCGATGGCGCCGACGTTGCACGGATGCGCCCACGGCAACGCCGACTTCCCCGCCTGGGTCTCGGCCACGGGAATGCCGTGCCGCTCGGCGAACGCGGCAAGCGTCTCGCACGCGCCGGAGTAGTGGACCCCGCCGCCGGCGATGACCAGCGGCGCTTTCGCGGCCCCCAGAGCCTCCGCGGCGCGGGCCAGCTCTCCGGCGTCGGGCCGTTGCCGTCGCATGGCCCAGGTCCGAGGCTGGAAGAAGGCTTCGGGGTAGTCGTAGGCTTCGGCCTGGACGTCTTGGCAAAGCGCCAGGGTGACCGGCCCGCACCCGGCCGGGTCGATGAGCGTCGCCATGGCGCGCGGCAAGGCCGTCAGAAGCTGCTCGGGGCGGGCGATGCGGTCGAAGTAGCGGCTCACCGGCCGGAAGCAGTCGTTGGCGCTGACGGTGCCGTCCGAGAAGTCCTCTACCTGTTGCAGCACCGGGTCGGGAAGCCGGTTGGCGAAGACGTCGCCGGGCAGGAACAGCACCGGCAGGCGGTTCACGTGGGCCACGGCCGCCGCCGTCACCATGTTGGTGGCGCCGGGGCCGATGGAGGAGGTCACCGCCATGGCCCGCTTGCGGTTGCTGGCCTTGGCGTAGGCGATGGCCGCGTGAGCCATGCCCTGCTCGTTGTGTCCCCGCCAGGTGGGCAGCGCGTCGCCGGCTTGGTACAGCGCCTCGCCCAGGCCCGCGACGTTGCCGTGTCCAAAGATCGCCCAGACGCCCGCCACGAAGCGTTCGCCATCCTCGTTCACCTGCGCGCTCAGATAACGAACAAGCGCCTGCGCCGCGGTCAGTCGGATCGTGCTCATGAGTCGTCAGTCCTCGTGCATGTAGTTCTCGAACTTGATGCGAAAGGCGCAGGCCCCGCAAACGTCATTCCCGTCGAGCAGACTGTGTCAAAACCGCGGTTGGATACGGCATGGTAGGGAGGCCCCATACTGTCATTCCGGCTTTCGCCGGAATGACGGAATGTCGGCCGAACCATTCCATCAGTTTCCGTCGCGTGCCTCGTCCCAGGCTTCACATAGCCTTGTGAAGTTCTCCGCCATTCGCGTCACCGCTTCCTCGTCGGCCATGTTTCCGGTCATCCAGGCTCGGGCCACGTCTCCAAAGATGGTTCGGCCGACGGCGAACCCCTTAACCATCTCATGTCTTGCCGCCGCCCGGAAGCTGGCCCGCAACTCCTCGAACGGTGCGTCCAGGCCCAGCACCACGATGCCCCGGCAGTGGGGATCGTGGTCCTCGATAGCGGCGCAGGCCCTTCGCCAGGCCGCATCGGACACCATCGGTTCCAGCTTCCACCAGTCGGGGAAGACGCCGACGGCATAGAACCGCTCGATGACGGCGGCAGTGGTGGACTCGTCCACCGGTCCGAACTTTGACGGGATGATCTCCACGAGGAAGTCCAGCGCGTTGGCCCGCGCAGCCTCGGCCAGCCGTTTGACCGTCGCCTCCTGGTCGGCGCGAAGCTCCTCGGGGTCGTCGGGGCGATAGAAGCACAGGGCCTTCACCACGTGCTCGGCGGGCCATTCCGCCAGCGCGGAGCCGAAGTCGTCGCCGATCTCCAGCCGCAGCGGCCGGCTGCCGGGCTGCTCCACCGGCCGTCCGATCCACAAACCCGTGCCGGCGGCCGCATAAAGCGCGTCGCGACCCAGGCGGCCGTCGCACAGGATGCCGTAGCCGTGACGGCCGTCGGCGACGCGAAGCGCCGCCTCCAGGCACAGGCGCTTGAACGCGCCGATGCGGTCCGCGACGGCCGCGTCCTTCGGCGCCACGGCGCCGCCGTCCTTTGCGGTGTCCTCGGCCGCGGCGACGCCGCACTCCCTGGCCATCTCCTCGAACTGCCCGCGGTGATCGAAGGCGAACACGTGCATGGCGGGCCACGCCCTGGAGCGGTTGGTCGCCCAGTGAATCTGCTCCAGGCGTGAATCGTGCCGCACGGCCGGAGTCGACGGCCCGTTCTCCAGGAAGTCGCGCAACTCCACCTCGCTGGGATAGGCCGGAGTGCAGCCGTGGCGCGACACCGCCAGCGCGCCGCAGGCATTGGCGATGCGCAGGGTCTCGGCCCAGTCCTCTCCCGTAAGCCAGCCCTTGAGGAGGCCGGCCATGAATCCGTCGCCAGCTCCCAGGACGTTGAACACCTCGACCGCGAACGACTCGCCGCTGACGCCTTCGTCGAGTCCGGCGGGGATCGGACCCTCGAACACCGTGGCGCCGGCGGCGCCGCGCTTGCACACCAGCGCCGCCTCTGACACCTTGCGCACGTTAGCCAGCGCCTCGACCGTGTCGGCCGCGCCGCCGGCGATGTGGAACTCCTCTTCCGTGCCCACGATCACGTCGAACCGTGCCAGGGTGTTCTGCAGCTTGGCGGTGACGGCGGCCGACTCGATGAAGCGGTTCTCCCCGTCGCCGTGTCCGGAAAGGCCCCACAGGTTGGGGCGGTAGTCGAGGTCGAGGATCGTCCGGGCTCCGGACTCGCGCGCCAGGTCCAGCGCCCGCAGGGTCGCGGCCTCGGTCCGGGGATGCGACAGGTGGGTGCCGGAGGCGAGCACGCAGCGCGCCTCGGCGATGAAGTCCGGGTCGACGTCGTCGGGCGCGAGCGCCATGTCGGCGCAGTTCTCGCGGTAGAAGATCAGCGGGAAGCGCTCCTGGTCGCGGATGCCCAGCAGCACGAGGGCGGTCAGGCGCTCCGGATCGGTGATGACGCCGCGCACGTCGACCCCTTCGGCCCGCAGTTGCTCGCGGATGAAGCGGCCCATGTGCTCATCGCCGACACGGGTGATGACGGCGGACTTGAGGCCGAGCCGCGCGGCGCCGCAGGCGGCGTTGGTGGGCGAGCCTCCGATGTACTTGCGGAAGGTCCGCATGTCTTCCAGGCGGCCGCCCACCTGGCCGCCGTAGAGATCCACCGACGAGCGGCCGATGGAGATGACGTCGAGAGTTCGCTTCACACGGTGCCGCCCAGCGAGCCTTCCAACTGCGCCAGCTCCTGGCCGCCCGCCATCATGTCCTGAAGCTCGTCGGCCTTGATCTCCCCGCGCATGGCCGTCCCCAGGGTGGTGCCCCGGTTCAGCACCGTGTAGCGGTCGCCCACCGCCATGGCGTGGCGCACGTTGTGGGTGATGAAGACGACGCCGATGCCGCTCTTGCGGACGCGGTCGATGGTGGCCAGGACGTTCGACGTCTGCCGCACGCCTAATGCCGATGTCGGCTCGTCCAGGATCAGGATCTTGGCGCCGAAGTAGACGGCGCGCGCGATGGCCACGGTCTGGCGCTCGCCGCCGGACAGCGTCCCCACCGCTTGGGTGGGCTCGCGCAGGCGGATGCCCATGTCGGCCATCCGGGTCATCGTGACCTCGTTGGCGTGCTTGAAGTCGATGAACTTGAAGGGCCCCCACCGTTTGGTGGGCTCGCGTCCCATCCAGAAGTTGCGGGTCACCGACATCAGCGGGATCATCGCCAGGTCCTGGTACACGGTGGCGATGCCCGCCAGCATGGCATCGCGCGGGCTGTCGAAGGTCACTGGCTGGCCGCCCATCAAGATCTGCCCGCTGGTGGGCTTGTGGACCCCGGCCATGGTCTTGATGAAGGTGGACTTGCCGGCGCCGTTGTCGCCGAGCAGGCAGTGGCATTCCCCCGCGTGCACCGCCACCGAGACGCCTGCCAGGGCGATGACCGCGCCGAAGTGCTTCTCGATATCCTGCAGCTCGATCAGCGAGGCGTCGTCCGTGTGGACGTCGCGCATTTCAACGAGTGGTTCGCTCATCATTGTTCTCCCGTGATCATCGTTCTCCCGTGATCATGCGGCGGATGTAGGTGTTCAGGATCACCGCCAACAACAGGATGAGCCCGAGGAAGACGCGGAACAGGCTGCTTTCCACGCCGGTGAAGAACAGGCCCTGCTGGACGACCCCGAAGATCAACGCTCCGAGGGCCGCGCCCACCACCGAGCCGTAGCCGCCGGTGAGCAGGGCGCCGCCGATGACCACGCAGATGATGGCCTCGAACTCCTTCAGGAGGCCGCGGTCGGCGGCGGCGGAGCCGAACTCCATCACCTGGCAGGTGGCGAAAACCGTGGCGCAAAACGCCGTCAGCATGAACATGAGGATCTTCACCCGGTCCACCGGCACGCCGGTGTAGCGCGCGGCCTGGGCGTCGCCGCCCGAGGCGTAGATCCAGTTGCCGAACTTGGTGCGGGTGAGCACCCAGTGTCCGGCGATGACCAGCACGATGGCCCACACCATCAGCATGGGGATGCCGTCGACGATGGGCTCACCGGCCCGCCGGCCGCGGGTGAATGTCTCGATCAACCCCATGTCGGCGAGCCACACGAACAGGCCGTTGAATATCTTGCCGCCGAAGAGCGGCGCCAGCCAGTCGCCCTCCGCGGCTTCCTTCACACCGCCGATGATGGTCTTGCGGGTGGTGGCGATGGACAGGAAGATGGTCAGCCCGCGCAGGATGTAGAGAAACGCCAGCGTGACGATGAAGCTCGGCAGGCCGGTCTTGATCACCAGCCAGCCGTTCAGCGCCCCCAGCGCGATGGCGATGGCGAAGGCCAGGATGATGCCGGACCACACCGGCAGGCCCCACTGCACCGAGACGATGGCGATGACGATGCCGGCGAACCCGATCATCGAGCCCACCGACAGGTCGAACTCGCCGGAGATCATCAGCAGGCACGCGCCCACCGCGATGATCGCGAACTGGGCCGAGACGATGCCCCAGTTCATGGCGCCTTCCGGACTGAACATGCCGGTGTCGGCGGCTACCAGCAGAAAGAAGACAAAGACGAGGATCGTGCCGCAGATGGCGCCCAGCTCGGGCCGTATCATCGCGCGGCGGAGCGATGACATTTCCTTCAAACGTTCGTCGGCCATGACCTCCCTCCGTGGCCCTCAGCCCGAATCGTCCGTTGAAGGCCACTCGTCTCAACCGATCAACGCGCGGCGTGTCCCCGCGGCGTGCGGCCGCGACGGACACGCCCTCCCTGAAAACGCGGTTACCCGATCAGCGGAACTCGCCGGCGTACTTCTCGACCAGGGCGATGTTCTTCTTGGTGACGAAGCCGGGACCCGAGTTCATGTGGCCCGACGGCAGCACGCCGTAGCGCGCGAGGTTCGTCAGGATAACCACCGGCATGTAACCCTGCAGGTACGGCTGCTGGTCGATGGCGAAGGCGATGGTGCCGTCCTTGATGCCGGCAGCAATTTCGCCCGAGAGGTCGAAGGTCGCGAAGTGGATCTCGCCCTTGAGACCCATCTCCTGCAGCGCCGCCAGCGTCGGGTGGGCCGAGGTCGGACCCAGGGTCAGGATGCCGTTGGCCTTCTGGTTGCTGTTCAGATACGCCTTGACCTTGTTCTTGATCTCGGCCGGGTCCTGGCCGCTGTCGATCATCTGGCGGCCCAGCTTCACGCCGAGGGCGTCGGCGTAGCCCTGGCAGCGTTCGACCGACGCCGGGTTGGTGATGTAGTGGTTGACGCACAGGAACTGTTTGACGCCCGCTTTCTTGGCCTGCTTGCCGGCGCCGAACCCGGCGTCGTATTCCGGTTGCCCCACGTGCAGCAGAGCGCCGAGCTGTTCCGATTGCTTCTTGGTCCCCGAGTTGATGGTGATGACCGGGATGCCCTTGTCGACCGCATCCGTGATTGGCCCCTTGAGCACGTCGAAGTCGGCGATGGTGACGATGATGCCGTGGGGGTTGGCCGCCGAAGCCTGCTCGACGATGCGCGCCATGTCGGCCAGGTCGCCGGTGGGCGGGTTGCGGTAGTCGACCTTCACGCCCATCTGATCGCCCGCCACCTTGATGGCGTTCTTGATGGTGTTCCACCAACTGTCGCTGTCCGGCGCGTGGCTGATGAGGACGAACTTTTCGCCCGCCGCCGGGGCGACGCCCGGCGTCCCGGTGAGGGCCACGACCGCCAACGCGGCAACCGCCAATGCCAGGAATCTCGACTTCATGGTTTCCCTCCTCTCGCGCCGTGCGCCCGACCGATCGATGGCGCAGGCAAGTTGTTTTGGCTCGAAGCCTCGAATTTTTCGGCAACCGAATATAAACGCAATGGACGGCATTGAAAAGTCAAAAACTCAATGCCCGCTGATTTTTGAATATGATTTCCCGGGATTCCAGGGGGAACGTCCCAACCATCGTCTTGGGTCACCGGCGACCATCCATTACAATGGAACGGATCATCCGTTCATGGGTCGGAGGGAAGGCATGGGCACCATCAGGGTCGGCCTCATAGGCACGGGTTTCATGGGCAAGTGCCATACGCTGGCCTACCGGTCGGTCAGAGCGGTACTTGATACGTCGCTGTCGCCGCGGTTGGTTTCCGTGTGCGATCGACGGCCGGACGTCGCAGAACGCCACGCGGCCCAAAGCGGCTTCGAAAAGGCCACCGACGACTGGCGCACGGTAGTCGAGGACCCGGACGTCGACATCGTGTCCATCACGACGCCCAACAAGCTCCACTGCGAGATGGCCCTGGCCGCGCTGGAGGCGGGGAAGCACGTCCATTGCGAGAAGCCGTTGGCGTTGACGCTGGACGAGGCCGAGCGCATGGCCGCTGCCGCCGCCAAGGCCACGGGAAAGACCATCGTCGGTTACAGCTACCTGTGCAATCCCCTCTACCAGCATGCGCGGGCGCTGGTCCGTGCCGGGGCCATCGGCCGCCCGCTGTTCTTTCGCGGCGTATTCGACGAGGACTTCCAGGCCGACCCGGAGCTGCCGTGGACCTGGCGTTCGGCCAAGGCCGAGTCCGGCCTCGGCGTTCTCGGGGACATGATGTGCCACCTGGTCAGCATGGCCGACGGGCTGCTCGGACCCATCGGCAGCGTTCTCGCGGACTGCCGCGTCCATTACGCCACCCGCCCCTCCGCCGGCGGCGGGGAACGGCGCGCGGTGGAAAACGAGGATGTCGCATCCGCGCTAGTCACATTCGAGAGCGGCGTGAGCGGCATGATCTCGTCGTCCCGCGCCGCGTGGGGGCGCAAGAACCACCTGTGCTGGGAGCTTCACGGCGACGCCGGCATGCTGGTCCAGGACCAGGAGCGCATGAACGAGCTGCAGATCTTCCAAAACGAGGGATCCAAGAGCGAGCAGGGGTTCAAGACCGTTCTCGCCGGGCCGGCACACGAGCCGTACGGCGACTTCTGCCCGGCCCCCGGGCATGGGCTCGGCTTCAACGATCTCAAGACCATCGAGCTCGCCAATTTCCTGAAGGCCATTGCGGAAGACGCGCCGGCCTATCCGGACTTCGCCGCCGCTCTGCGCTTCGAGCGGGTCATCCATGCGATTGCACGGTCCGGGGAGAGGGGGGCGAGAGAGCGAGTGGCCGGCAAGGCGTGAAAGGCATGCGTGTAGTTTCGGGCAAAACCCCGGGAAAAATTCCATGGTCAAGACAGCGATCCTCACCTGTGTCACCGTCGCGTGCGTGCTGATTATTGCGTGTGCCGCTGGCGGCCAAACCATCGAGCAGGTGCGCGCCGCGCACGCCGAAGGCCGGTTTGCCGAGGCGGCCGAACTCGGCGCGGCCCTCAAGACCTCCGAAGGCTACGCGGCGGCGGCGCAGTCGCTGGCGATCAACACGCACTTCTTCGCGAAGGAGGAGGACAAGGAGGCGCTGTTCCAGCGCGCCGTGGAGTTGGCGGAAGAAGCGGTGCGGCTCGATGCGGCCAATCCGGAGGCGCACATTCAACTGGCCCACACCCGCGGGCGGTACGCCCAGACCATCGGCTTCCTGCAGGCG
>JAJDTQ010000110.1 GCA_022827045.1 Candidatus Binatia bacterium | reverse complement strand
GGCGACGTGGGCCTCCCCACCCCTTCGGCCCGGTCCGTCCTTCCGCCTGCGCCTCGCTGGTGCGGCTCTGCCCCTCACCGGTCTTCACATCGCCATCGCTGAAGGTGAGCCCTTCATCTCCACCATCACGGTGCTCCAGCTTCACCGCCGTGCCTCGACGCGTGACACGGCTCGCCGCCTTCGGCAGCATCGCCCCGCTCGTGCCGTCCGACTCGCTGCGCTCGTCGTCGGCACGGCTGCTCCGCGTTCCGCGTCGCCCGGTGCAGGCTCGCCCGTCACCGGCTTCCGCACTACCCCTTGCACTTGTGTCCGGACCAGTGCATGCGCCTCCGTCAGTGTGCTCGACACGACCGTCTTCACTACCTCCCGCACTCTCCGCCACTCAGTCGCCGTGGCGGCTCCCCCCCGCCGGGTCCTCCGGCGTCCATCCCCCTTCGCTTGTGCCCCTGGTTTCTTCGTTCCGGACCGCCTGCGCGGGCTCTGGTTCTCACACCCGACGCACCCTTGGTGCCGTCGTCGCAACGGCACGCTTGACTTCGCCACGAACCCCTTTGAACGCCACCCTTGCGTTCTGCTATGATGGAATAGTGTAAGCGTTTTGTAAGCGCCTATCTAGCAGAAATACAAGGATAAAATTTCCTGTAAGCGCAAAGTACTACAGCGTTGTTCCTACTGTAGTTCCCGGAGACTACACCCGCCGCCGCCCTTCGCTTGGGAGCGGCCCCCATGGGCGGGCCAATCGCCGGCGAAATCAGGGAAGCCCATGTAGGGGACAGAAGAACTGTTCAAGCGGGACGAGGCGGGATCAGGGTGAAACGGGGAGTTAGGTGCGGACCGCTGACCAAAATCGTGGCGGACGTTCACGGGCAAATAAATGAGGGGAAATGCGGATCACTGCCCCGTGAAACCGTTTTTTCAGGAGGTTTTGGGGCGTGTGTTTTTCGGCTGGAAAAGGGGCCAAAGGAGTTGAATTCCGGTGGGCTTTGGCGCTAGAAGAATGACGGCGCCTGAGTCATTCGCCGTTCCGTGGCTACGGCTGCGCGGGGATGTGGCGACCCCCCAGGCGCCACATTTCTCTGTCTCTCTCCTGGGCTCCATGCAAGCTGGTCAGGCGGGTTCCCTTCCCCATACACCGATCTCTTGAGCGCGATCATCCAGAGTTTGCCGTCAGGCCACCTTGGGAACAGTACGCTCGAAACCGTCACGAACTTCGTGATCGTCCTCACCATCCGGGAGGAAACGATGGCCGTCAGGACATACCCGCACTCGGTCCGCTTCTCCAGTGACGAGTGGCGAGCCGTGAGCGAGGCCGCCGAGAGGCTCGACATGATGCCCGGCGCGTTCGTGCGCGAGGCCGCGACCCGCGCCGCCGCCGAGGGACTCGACCTTGAAGGAGGCCGCCTGACGCCCGAACTGATCGGTCTGTTCAAGACAACTTTCCGCGGCGTTCACGTGCTTGCCTATCTCAAGCGCCAGGAGCTGCTGGAACTCGACAGGCTCGAAGACTTCGAAAGGGCGGCGGCACACGCCAGGAGCCTGCAGGACGAGACGTTCGGACCTGCCGGTGAGACGGAGGAGAGTTGACGCCCGGCTCTACAACTACTGCGCGGTCCTGAACGCCGCGCCGTCCGCCAATGTCGGCATCACGGCCACGCCGGCCATCGGCCATCGTCACCGTGGATTCGTCCCTGACCTTCACCCCATCGAACTGGTCCGAGAAGCAGTGTGTTTCTCGGTGCGCGCGGCGAGTTCGGCCGACAACGCGAACGACGAGCCCGACCGGGCGGTGACTTGAATCCCTCCTGAACCGGCCCCTCCGGGTTCTCGCCATGTCCTCTTCCATCAATGGAACGGCTGGCGCCGAGCAGATTTCCTCCGCCGGTCCCCGTTCTCCGTCCCATCCGGTTGCCCGTGTGGCGGCCGGGGCCGGAAAGACGGAAAGACCATGGCGCGAGCGCTGACCGGGGCCGCATGCGCGCAACCGTTGCTTTCCAGCGGCTTGTCCCGGAATCAACAGACCGGGGACCACGGGAATCACCCCCCGCCGGGTTGCGAGCCATTCCCGTGGCGCTCCCGGGGGTTCGCTGCCCGGAAGTCCTCGCTGAGGGCGTTGAATATCCCCGTGATGGACGAAGCGCTGCCGTCCTGCTCGACGAACTGCACACTGCCGTAACCGACCACCAGGCGCGGGTTGTCTTCCCCGTCGCGTCGATTCGAAAAGGCGCCGCCCCAGAATCCGTGGCGGACCTCGGCGATGGAGCGCTCGGGATGCCCCACCGTCACGCCCTCGGCGGCCTCGAAGGTGCCGTCCGGATTGAACCCGGTGGGCGCGAAGCGCACCTCATAGTCCCCGGGATCGACCAGCAACTCGACCGGCTCCGTCTCGAATCTCTCGAAGGCGCTCGCAAGGTGCCGGCGCTGCACCCTGATGTCTCCTTCACACCCCAGGCAGCGTTCCATGGTTCCGGCGCCGAAATCCGCCTTCAACGTGACGACGCCGGCGAACTCCTCCGACGAAGTCTTTCCCTTCGCATCTCCCCAGTCGTCCCCGTACCTGTAAAGGAACCGGCCGCCCGCCCCGCCGCTGTACGATGCCGTGCCCTCCACCGGCAGGGCCGTCTGCAACCTCGGGTCGGTCTCCGGTCCGTCAATGAACACGTAGATCCGGCTGTCGGGATGGTACGGGTCGATCCCCGGATAGCGCTGGTTCCCGAAGTGTATCCACCAACCCGCCGAGAGGTAGTCGCCCGGGTCGTCATCGTTCCAGTTCACTATCGCATAGCCCATCGAAGCGCTGTCCGCGCCGGTCTTCAGGAGCGTCCATGCGCGCCCGGAATATCCCGGCATCGCCGGGGGATACGGCGTCGTGCTCTCTGCGTCCCGGAGCGTGTTGAGCTGTATCCTCGTGCCGTCCAGTTGCGTCGCATCGATGGTCAGGACGTTGTTGCTGAACACGGAGATGGGCTGGTGTTCGATCCGGGGCTCCGTTTCCTCGCCCGCGCCGCCGCCGCCGACGCTGCACCCGCCAATGACCAATGGTATCGCCAGAATCGGAACGAGACGAAGCGTCAACGCCGCCGGGAAAGAAAACGGTATCAAGTGCATGCCTGTACTCCCTGTACATTCCACCTGGATGGTTCGTCACGGAACGACTGGCGCCCCTGAGGACCTGCGTTCGGGACGAGACTCACGAAGGCGTCCACCTCCCCGACACAGTAACGCAGGGCCGCGCCGGTTTCAAGAAAACCCCTGCCCTGACTGTCTGAGCAGCCTTGTCCCACCGGGTAGCGGCATGGTGTGTGATTCGGAGGGAACGACCGGTTGGCGGCAAGCGGACGGCGCCTTCCCACCGGGCGCATTGCACGTGCACGGGGCGGTCACCGCCGGGACCAGGTCGGGGACACGCTGTCGGAGGCAACGATCCACACGGCCCGGCTCGGCTTTACGGGAACGCTCGGCGACCGGCTCACCGGCCACGCCGTGATGCTGTTCGACCCGGAACAGAGCTTCGGCGGGGGCGCGAACACCGCCATCGACCGGAACCAGGTCCAGGGGCGGCGGGCCTGGGTGCTCCTCGGCAATCTCCGCGCCTCTCCGTTCCATGCCGGCCTCGGCAAGATGGCGGCGCCGGTCGCCCTGACCGACGCCGTCAACCCGTTCACCGCCTCCACCGTGTCGCATGCCTTCGGAGGACTCGCCAACGGCGTGACCGTGGGCTACGCGAGCGAGGTACTGAATCTCACCGTCATGGGCATCCAGGGAGGGGCGCAGTTCAGGGGGGCGAACGCTCCGGTGAAGGGAACCGCGGTTCCGGGAAGGCTGAACAGCTTCGCCGCCGACGTGAGCTACAGCCTGGGGTCGGGTCCGGCCGGCTCCCCCCGGGAGCGCCAGGGCCGGACCGTCCTGGGCGCCGCATGGTTTGTGCGGCCCGGCGCGAAGCCGTTCGCCGAGTACATCCATGTCGATGAAACAGGAGGGGGGTGCGACTATTCCATGCCGGGCTCACCACCGTGCGTTGAGTTCGATCCGGATGCCGTGTTCGGGCGGCGCCGGACCGCTCTCCCGGCGCGAGGCGAGGATGTCGAGCGAGAGGTCGAGGAAGTCTTCGGCCGGCGCGAGGCCCCATCCCAGGCTGT
>JAJDTQ010000063.1 GCA_022827045.1 Candidatus Binatia bacterium | reverse complement strand
ACGGTGCGGAAACCGTGCATGAGATCCTCGAAGATGCCGGGAGCCGACAGCACCCCGAAGCGCGGATCCACGCCGGACAGGAAAGCCGGCGGCGTCATCACCATCTCGATGGTGCCGAGCTGGACGCCCTGCACCATGGCTGGAATCGCCCCGAGCTGGCTGAGGGGATAGACCTCCACCTTGATGGCGTCCCCCACCCTCTTGGCGAGGCCTTCCTTGAAGGTGTCGGCCCAGTTGTCGTACGCCCCCTTGGTGGTGGCGTGCCCGATCTTCATGGTGACCGGTTGCGCGGCCGCAGAGGCCGCCAGCACTATGCAGGCCGCGAGGATCACGGCCACGGAAGAGAGAATCAGACGCGGTTTGGACATCATCGACCTCCCTGTGAACGGTCTTCCGAAATGGGGGCGCGATTACACCACAAATCCCGGCCTGCGGCAAGATCAGAAAAAACCCGCACATCGTGCCATGCGAAGCCGCGCGGGTTTGAAACCCGCCCCTACACGAACCCCTCCATCTTCTTGAAGAACTGGTCCACCATCATCTTGCCGACGCCGCCCAGCATGCGCTGGCCCACCCCGGCGATCAGCCCGCCGATCTTGGCGTCGGTGCTGTAGCGCAGCGTGGTGCCCGAGTCGCCGTTCTCCTCCAGGTCGATTACGAGGTCGCCCTGCATGAAACCCGGGCCGCCGGAGCCTTGGCCGCTGAGCACGTAGTGGCTGGGGGCCTGCTTCTCCTTGATGGCCACCTTGGCCTTGTAGCTCCCCTTGACCGCCGCGATGCCGACCTTGACCGTGGCCTCGTACTGGTCCGGGCCGATCTCTTCCATGCTCTCGCAACCGGGCATGCACTGGGCCATGATCTTGGGATCCTGCAGGATCTCCCAGATCCGCTCGCGCGGGGCGTTGAACTGATAGCTGCCTTCGATCTTCATGAACTCCTCTCCTCCCGTGGAAACGATTCGTGGGCGATATGTTCATAGCATTTTCGCGGCGACAGAAAAGGGGCAAGTCCAAAACGGACTTGCCCCTTTCGTTTCACGTCGCGGGACAGGCGTTCCGCCGCAGACGGACTACCTCTTCAGGGCCTTTTTGAAGGTTTCCGCGTTGGCCTGGATCAGGTCGAACATGGTCTTCATCTCGACCAGCCAGTCGTCACCGTAGATGGGCAGGGTCATGGCCTTCATGGCCTTGAAGGCCGCCTGGGTCTCGGGGTCTTCAATGGCTTCGCGGAAGGCCTTGATGAGGATCGCCATGCGATCCTTCGGGGTCTTCGGTGGCGCGGCCACCACGCGGCTGGCGGCCAGCACGCTCAACTGGGGAAACCCTAGCTCACCCACCGTAGGCACGTCCGGGTATCTGGGGTCGCGCTTCTTGAGGTACACCCAGGTTGGGACCAGGGATCCATCCTTCACGAAGGCCATCTGGCCCGGAGAGTCCAGCCCCAGGCCGCGGGCGTGCCCCTCCCCGCGCACGATCGCCATGTTCGAAGCGGGCGCGCCGGCGTAGCCCATGATGAACTTGGGCTTGAAGCCCATGGTCGAGGCCGTCAGCGTGGCGGTGACCCAACCGGTGGTGCCCACCCCCGATGAAGTGATGAGCACTTCCTTTGCCTTCTGAAAGTCCTCAAGCTTTCGGAGATTGTACTGCTTTCCCGACGCCCAGATGTACCTGCCCGCGGAGATGCGGCCGATCCAGCTGAACTCGTTGAGCTTGTACTGCGTCTCCTTGAAGAGCTGGCTGACGATGGCGCCGGGCAGGTTGACGATGCCGATGGTGTAGCCGTCGGGCTTGGCCTTTGTCAGCAGGTTCCACGAGATTATGCCGCCCGCGCCGGGCACGTTCCTGACGATGATGTTGACGCCGAGCTTCTTCCTCATGACCCGGGCTACCGCCCGGCTGTGGAGGTCGAACCCGCCACCCGGAGCCGCGTTGATCAACCACGTAATGGTCCTGTTGGGAAACTTGTCGTCCTTGGCGGCGAGGGACACCGGAGCCGCCGTCAGAACCAGCAACAGCACGGCAAGCACGGCGATATAATACCGACGCATCATGGGAACCTCCTGAAAATGCTTTGAAATTGGCCCATCTTCCGCACAACGAAGGGCGCAAAGCTATCACACGGCTTCGCGGCGTGTCAACGCCGGGCAACGTCCGACGCTAAGGATTGGCCCGGCAACGCCGATCCTGAGTTAGAGACAATGTGGAACAGCCGTTCATTTAGTTTGACATTACCCGCGCTTCCTGGTGACATATGCTGGTGCCGAACCCTCCACCGGAAACCCGGGCCGGAGATGAGACCATGAGCCTGATCTTTACGGAACTCTACGATGCCTTGATCGAAGCCGGAGCATCCGAGAAAAAGGCACGTGCGGCCGCGGCAGCGATGCCTGATTTCGAGCGACTGGCCACCAAGGATGACCTCGCCGAGGTCAAAGCCGAGCTCAGAGCCGAGATCGTCGCCGTGAGGTCCGAGTCGAAGCAGGACAAGGCCGAACTGAAACAGGACATCGCCGATCTCAGACGCGAAGTGGCGGTGACGAAATTCGGCACCTTCACCATGGGCCCGGCCATCCTGGCCTTGCTGTTAAAGCTGACTTTCTTTCCCTGACACCCCGGATCGCCCGGGACCCGCACCGAGCCTCCTACAGCCTGTAGAATCGGGCCGCGTTGTTGCCCAGGATATCGTCCTTCTCTTCCTGGGTGAGGCTCGTCAGTTCGCGGGTCTCGTGGACGCGCTCCCATTCGGTATCGCCGTGGGGGTAGTCGCTGGCGTACATGAACGCCCTCGGCCCGAGGTGGTCGATGAGGTAGCGCAGGTCCTCGTGCTCGCTGTAGCCGGACAGGAACCGGCCGGATTGGATGTACTCATGGGGGTTCTTGACGCCCTCCGGCAGCAGGTAGGGCTCGTCGCCCCAGTCCTGCTCCCGGTGATGGCCGCCGGACACCCGCGGGAGGTCCTGCACGTGGCGGTTGACCCAGTTGGCCCAGTAGTGGAGCCACTGTCCGTCGATCTCAAGGAATGCGAAGCGCAAGTTGGGCAGGTCCTCCATCAGCCCCATGCGGGTCACGGACATCAGCGCCACCATCATGGAAAACGGCATGGCGGTGATGTGCGTCGAGAAGAAGTCCTTGAAGCAGTCCGCCCAGGGGGTATCGTGCATGCCGGTGACGGCATGGAAGCCGATGGGGCAGTCGAGGTCGTTGGCCGCCTTGAAGAAGGGCTCGAACTCTCTGGAATGCAGCGGCCTGGTGCCCACGAGGCCCGGAATCGTCACCGCCACCAGGCCCAGCTCCCGAGTGGCCCGGCGCATTTCCTCCACCGCCGAGCCGGGATCCTGCAGCGGCACCAGCGCGATGCCCTTGAGACGGTCCGGAGCCCGGTTGCAGCGGTCGGCGACATAGTTGTTGTGGGCGCGGCAGATGGCCGTGGCCAGATCCTTGTCCTCCACGTCCGAGACGAACACCATGGTGGTGGGATAGATCACCTGGATGTCCACGCCCAGGAGCTCCATGTCCTTGAGCCGGCCTTCCGTGTCGTCCAGCGTGTTGTCCTTCATGTGCATCTGCTTGTGGCGCGGGCTCATGTATTCGAAGCCGCCTGCGCTCACGCCCCTGGAGAACGGGATCCGCGGCACCACCCGGCCCTCCACGACCCACCGGCCCCCTTCCAGGACATGATCGCGGATGGCCAGGACCCGCGGCCGCTTGGCGAAATATTCCTTCTCGATGAACTCGTCGAAGAGGTAGAAGGGCTCGTGATAGTGTCCGTCGGAATCGATGACCGGAGGCATTGCCATCTCCTTTCCCGTGTGTCACCTTGGTCGCTTGCGCCCGAGTAGCCTATGGCACAGCCGGATACGTGTCAACTCGCCTTAAAACCTGGCATTTTCCCTCGGCCAGACACCCGCGCCCGGACCCTCGGAGACAGCTTTGCCGCCGTCCGCTGACAGCGCCCGCGACCACGCCTCCGGCCCCTCGACGGAGGACGCGACGCGCCCGGTCACGACCGCCCGGTGGCTCGCGTACCGGGTGGGCGAGGGGCTCTGGCGCCTGCTTCTCCGGGTCCTGGGGGTGATGCGGCCGGACCGGTTCAAGCGGATCTTCACGCCGGCCGTTGGTTTCGTGGTTTTCTGCGCCGTGCCGCGGCGGCGCATCGTCGCCGTGATGGACGCCGCCTTCGGCGATTCCTACACGACCGCCGCCAAGCGCGCCCTCGCCAAAGGTGTGCAGCGGAGCATCGCCGACAACGTCCTCGATTGTCTGGTGCAGATGGGTTGCCCCGGACGGCTACAGGAGGTTCTCGACATCCGTGGCCTCGAGCACCTGGAGGCGGCCCTCTCCAAAGGCCACGGCGTCATCGCGCTGGGCTTCCACCTGGGCAACTTCGTGCTCCTCCCGGCCGCCATGGGAGTAGCCGGACACCCCGTCCACGGCCTGATACGTTTCGTGGACGACGAGAGACTCGCGAACCTGGTGCGCCACCACAGCCGGTCGTTCCACGTCGAGCTCATCCCTTCCCTTCCCCGCCGTCAGGCCGTAGGCGGGATCCTGACCGCCCTCCGTGACAACGGCATCGTCGTCATGCTGGCCGACAACCTCAAGCGCGGTGAACTGGAGACGACCCTCTTCGGGCAGCCCGTCCGGACCGCCCGGGGATTCGTGAGCCTGGCGCTCCGCACGCGCGCAGCCGTGGTGCCGATCTATCTCGTGCGCGGCCGTGAAGGCCGGCTGCAACTGGTCATCGAGCCTGAAATGGAGATGGTCCGGAGCGCGGAATTGAGTGCGGACCTGGCCGCCAACACCGGCCGCATCATGAGATTGCTGGAGGCACTCGTGCGTCGCTATCCGGATCAATGGTACTGGCTCACGGTCAGGCTGGGGCGGCGGTCCGGGCCGCCGGGCTCAGGGAACGTTGCCTGATCCCGGCGCGCAATGGTAGAGTCCCTTTAGAGCCTTCCCATTAATTCGGGACGCAGACAAAGGAGCTATTCATGCAAGGCGGATCCGAGGGCCCTTGGGGGCGACGGCAGCAGAGCGGGCCGGATTGGGAGGACCTGCTCTCGCGGTTGCCCGAGTTGCCCGGTTTCCTGAAGTCGGGCGTGCCCTTTCTCATCGCCGGGGCCATCGCCGTCATCTGGCTGGCCAGCGGCGTTTACACCATTCAGCCCGGCGAGGAAGGTGTCGTGACGCGGTTCGGCAAGGTGGCGCGAATCTCCACCGCCGGTCTGAACTACCATATACCCTGGCCCATTGAGGAGCTGCGCAAGGTCAACGTCGCCGAAATCCGCCGCCTGGAGGTGGGATTCCGCAGCAACCCGCTACGCCCGAACCTGGTGCGCCTCATACCGGCCGAGTCGTTGATGCTGACCGGCGACGAGAACATCGTCAGTGCGCAGCTCACCGTGCAGTACCGGGTCAAGAACCCGGAGCAGTTCCTGTTCAAGCTCCGGGACCCGGTGGCCACGCTTCAGGCGGCCACGGAAGTGGCCCTGCGCAGCCGGGTCGGCAACACCACCATCGAGGAGGTGCTCACCGTGGGCCGGGACCGGGTGCAGACCGAGACCCAGGAGTTCCTGCAGCAGCTTATGGACACCTACCAGTCGGGCATTCAGATCACCGAGGTGAAGCTCCAGACGGTGGAGGCCCCCAGCCAGGTAAAGGACGCCTTCGACGAGGTGGTGCGGGCGCGCGAGGACCGCGAGAAGCTCATCAACCAGGCACGGGGCTACCGCGAAGACCTTATCCCCAAGGCCCGCGGCGAGGCCCAGGAAATCGTCCAGGCGGCCGAGGCATACAAGGAGGAGCGGACGTTGAGGGCCAAGGGTGACGGCTCGCGTTTCAATGCGGTGCTGACCGAATACCGCAAGGCGCCGCAGGTCACACGAGAACGTATGCATCTCGAGGCTATCGAGCGCGTTCTTCCCAAGGTCGACAAGATCATCGTGGATTCCCAGGGGGCCAAGAACGTGGTGCCGCTGCTGCCGCTCAAGGGCATGGCGGGGTTTCCCGGAGCAGGAGGCAAGTAATGAACCGATCCTACATCGTCGGGATCGTCGTCGGCGCCATCGTGGTGGTGCTGCTGTTCCCGCCCGTCCGGCCGTTCTTCGTGGTGGGCGAGTGGCAGCAG
>JAJDTQ010000205.1 GCA_022827045.1 Candidatus Binatia bacterium | reverse complement strand
ACAGCCTGGGATGGGGCCTCGCGCCGGCCGAAGACTTCCTCGACCTCTCGCTCGACATCCTCGCCTCGCGCCGGGAGAGCGGTCCGGCGCCGCCCGAACACGGCATCCGGATCGAACTCAACGCACGGTGGTGAGCCCGGCCGGCACGAACTGCATATATGCTGCAATGGGATTTTTGCAGTCACCCGCCACACCTGCGGGGAATGGAAATCCAGCCCACGAAAGAATACATTCGAACCGAGGGCTATGCGCCGCTCAACTTCATCAGCGGAGGCAACATCCGGAACGATCGGGGGACATCGTCCACGGCCGCACCCACAGCGACCGGTCGGCCCACTCGGATGTCTTCCTGTTCGGCGCGAATCTCGCTTTCTGAAGCGCCGATGAGGCAAGTTGCGGAAAGAGCCGGGCACGGCGACGCCACTTGCTTTGGGCGAATAGCCGAGGCTGGCTCGCTCTCACACCTCCCCGGGAGGGGCTTTTGCTCGTCGCCAATACCTTCTTACATCTTGCGGTGGAACGTGGTCGCGCAAAGGCTGTCGATGCGCTCCTGGCCGCCGGCGCCGATCCCGACACGCGGGACAAGGACGGCGACACTCCACTGCATTCCGCCGTCTGGAGAAACGACGCGAAGACCGTGACCGCACTCCTTGCCGCCGGTGCCGACGTCGACGCGAAGGACGGACGAGGAAGGACCCCTCAGGACCTGGCTGTGGGGAAAGCGCCGTGACAAGGTTCGCGCCATCCTGATAAAGCCCAAGTCCGAGCGGTGATGCTAACCGCGGGTCGCCGCATACGCGGTTCGGGGCGGCCGACCGTCTCGCAATGGGATGGCGATAAGGGCGCCGTATAGACTATCCTTTCCAACGTCGATGTCTTTGCCGCCGGGAACGGTCTGCCACGACTTCACGGCGTCTCTTCCCGACTGGCACGAGGAGGTCTTGGCCGATGTATTCCAGGTGGCTCAGAGTTGTTTCGTTCGTTGCGGTGGCGGCGCTGGCGCTTTCCGGATGCGGCGGCGGCGCGGTGTCCATGGGGGATCCCGACGGCGATGACGGCGAGCTGTCGCTATTGGACAAATGGCAGCGCTTCGAAGACGGGGATGCAGCACTCCGCATGACGGATGCGCAAGTGTCCGAGGCCTGGAGGTGGGCCGCGAGAACGTCTACCCACAGGGTGGTCCCGGCGGGGCCGGTCAGTGCCGGCAGCGAGCCGGGATCGGCCACTCCGGAAGTAACCTGGCCGGACTTCCCGGCAGATGCTGCCGCATGCTCGCCCGGCGACTGCGACTTCGAGCTGCCTCCCGACAGCACTTGGGCATTCGTTCCGGTGCTGAAACACAACGATGTCCCCATCGCCCGATTCAATAGTCGTTTCGCCAGGACCCTAACCCTCGAAGCCGAGGGAGCGACAGGCGATACGCAAACGGATCTTTTCGATTCCCTGGTCTTCGGCGGGTGGCTGGATGACACGCAATTCAACGTTGCGCTCACGCGCTGGTGCAGGGTCGGTGAGCGGGGTTGTGCGGAAACAAATGACGCAGATGACACAGACATACTCTATGCAGGGGGAGGTGTATCGGGCTTCATGGCCGGCCGCTACTCCGGGACCACGCCGACGGGCGCGGGGTCGGCCACATGGAAGGGGGTCATGGTCGGGATGGAAGATCTGGCCTCGGCTTCGCTGCGGCGCGAGCGGCCGGACGTGTTTCTTGGCGACGCCCGGATCACAGTCGACGATCTTGCGGCTCCCGATGTCGACGTATCCTTCACCAATATCCATAACGTCACCGAGGGAACCCGGCATCGCGACATGGGATGGGAGGACCTCCGCGTCGAGGACGGCTTGTTCGGGAGGCTTTCTCGGGAGAGCAACGGGGAAGGGGAAGGTTACGATTACCTGGTCGGGATGTTCACCGGCCGCGTGCACGGGGAAGTGGGCGGCGAGTTCCGCTGGGACGGTATCGCGGGAGCCTTCGGCGCGAAGCGCCGGTAACTCCGCAGCCGGCCTTCGATGAACGCCCGGCCCTCGTCGCAGCGGTCGAGAGCCGCCATGCATCGCAGAACGGTGTTCTTTGCCGGAACCGGACGGGCCGATGACGCAGACCACGCGCGATCTAAAAGCTGAGACGTTCCTCCTCAAGGACTCTTCCAGCGCGCAGTGATGCCGACGCCGATGCGGTGGTCGGCCTCGGCGTTGAGACTGATCTCGAAGCCACCGTCGTCGCCCTTCACCGCCGACCTCAGGCGCCAGCCCATGCGGAACTCCCGCGCTGTGTCCGAGAGTCCGAATCCGACATTGGGTGTCCCGATGAAACCGCCGCCGAACAGCGCCATGCCGCGCTGCGGTCGAGCACGTGCCCGTCGGAAGATTCGGTTCGCGGATCGGTGGCCAGTCCTCAAGCCCCGGAGTGTCAGAACGCGACGTTCACCCCGATCATGAATACATCGGAGCGGGCGGAACCGTCGCTATGGGTCTGGTCGGGCACGACTTCGCCCCGGTCATCCCTGACACTTCCGCCGCTCAGGAAGTTCAAGGGCGTATAGCCCTCAACATGAATGTACTCGGCGAACAGCTTCGCGTTGGGCCAGGCGAACCAACGCGGCACCCAGGACGATTTGGTCCTGCCGTTCCCACGGCGCGCCGTCCGGTCCGGCCACCAGACGGCTGAATTCCGCGGACAAGTCCACCGGACCGGCAGCCGTGCCGTGCCTGTACTTGCCGCCGATGTCGAAGCTCGTCACTTTGCTGGCCGCGAATTGCGGTATGCCGGGATTGAAGGTGCCGGGCCACGCCTCGGTGGTGCGGGCAAACTCACCCTTGAGCGTCAGATCGTCGTAGACGAGCCTGCCGTAGACATCGAAGGCCGGGTTGTTCTCCTCGCAAGCGCCGAAGTGGACGATGGGGAAGCCCTGGCAGTAGGCCGTGCCGTGTTGATAGGAGCCTCCGAGAAGAAGCGTTCCGGCCGAGCCCAGTCCGAACCTGTAGTTCGCGTCCGCGGCGAAGTTGTTCAGCCTGCCCGGAACGGCGGTCCCCTTCACGGGAGTGTTGGCGGCGCGGAACTGTGCCCCTCCCTGGATGCCCATGACGGACAAGTTCAGACCCTCGTTCACGTAGCCCACGGTCACCCCATTGGCCAGCCCCCCGAAGGCATGCCATACGGTCGAGGCGCTGAACGGGTTGACGGTGTCGGTCAGGCCGAACGGCACCGCCATCTTGCCGAGGCTGGCGTAGAAGGGGAACCGGTCGAGATCGCCGAACAGCACATAGGCCCGGGGCACCTGCACCTGGTTGCGGTCGATATCGGTATTCGTGCCCTGCCCGAAGCTCTGTTCCGGATCGAACAGCATCATCGCGTGGCCGGCAAGCCAGTCGCCGAGGGTTCCGGTGAACCCGAGCTGCGCCGAATGGATCGTTGCTTCCGACACCGTATCTCCCACCTGGTTCCTGGCGGTCGGGTGGCGCATCAGATACCCGAACTTGTCGTTCCGGTTGCTGCTCTGGTAGTTGGCTATCGCCGTCACCGCCCCGTGCACGTGCAAGCTGTCCGGCGCCAGCGTTCCGTCGTTCCGGCGTTCGAGAATCAGGCGCTGCTTGCGGTTGATTCCGGTAGTGGGGTCGAGGACGTGGTAGCCGAATTTAGAATCTGTCCGCACGAATCGAGCGGCGGTCGTTTCCGCGGCAGGACCGGCCCGGGACTGGGAAGGCGGCGCCTGGGGCGGCTTTGTCCGTTTCGCCTTGAGCGCTTCAATCTCCTTGCGCAGTTGGCGGTTTTCCGCTTCCAGCGTGTCGAGCCGCACGAGAACGCCAGGGGCGGGCGCCGCTACGGGGGCGGGCGCGCGCGCCGCCGCCACCTCCTTGCGCCCGGCAGACTCCGATGGGG
>JAJDTQ010000193.1 GCA_022827045.1 Candidatus Binatia bacterium | reverse complement strand
TGTTGTTCCGGGTGAATGACCGTGGTGGTGTCCATCTGCTCCACCACGGCCGGGCCGGCCAGCTCGTGTCCCGGCTCCAGGCGGTCCCGGTCGTAGATGGGAGTGTCGTGGAAGCCCAGTTCACGGCCGAAGAAGATCCGGCGCTCGCCGGTTCGGGC
Organism: Candidatus Binatia bacterium; assembly: GCA_022827045.1. Next base: position 46,483 of record JAJDTQ010000193.1, on the reverse strand, counting down.
GTCCGTCACGCTCTTCCCGGTAGCCTTGAACGGCGATAGCCGCGTCTGCGGCACCCGGCCCTCGGAAACCAGCCGCACGCTCACCAATTCCACCGGCTCGGACTCGGCCTTGTGGCCGTGGGCCTGCTCGTGGACCTCGTGGAAGCGCTGCTGCACCAGCTCCATGTCCTCGGGTTTGAGGGGCGGAGTGGGGCAGGGCACCGTCAGCTCGTAGCCCTGCCCGGCGTAGCGCAGGTCCAGGTAGGGCGTCAGCACGATTTCCCCGTCCGAGAACCCTTCTCCGGACAGTTCTTCCCGCGCCTGCTCCATGAGCTGGTCGAACAGAACGTTGATGTCGCCGGGTCCCAGTTCCTGCATGGGCGCCAGTTTGGAGCGCACGTGGTCGTGCTTCACGTCCGACATGAGCAGCCCCAGCGCCGAGTTGACCCCCGGCGTGAGCGGCACCAGCAGCGTGGGGATGCCCAGGTCCAGCGCCAGCCGGCCAGCGTGCATGGGGCCGGCGCCGCCGAAGGCCACCAGAGTGAACTCCCGGATGTCGTAGCCGCGCTGGGACGACACCGCCTTGATGGCTTCCTCCATCTTGACGTTGATGATCTTGAGGATGCCGTCCGCGGCCTCGTGCAGGCTCAGTCCCAACGGTTTGGCGATCCTCTCCTCCACCAGCGACTCCGCCTTGGCCTTGTCCAGCGTGAGCCGCCCGCCGAGGAAGTGGTCGGGGTCCAGCACGCCAAGAATGACGTTGGCGTCGGTGACGGTGGCGTTCTCGCCGCCCCGGTCGTAGCAGATGGGGCCGGGGTCGGCGCCGGCGCTGTCGGGTCCCACCTGGAGCGCTCCTACCGAATCGATGCGCGCGATGGTGCCGCCACCGGCGCTCACGGTGTGGATGTCGAGCATGGGCAGGCTGATGGGCCGCTGGCTGATGCGCCCCTGGGTGGTGACCACCGGGCGGCCCTGGTGGATCAGCGCCACGTCGCAGCTGGTGCCGCCCATGTCGAAGGTGATGATGTTGTCGATGCCGACCTTGCCGCTGGCGCCCAAAGACGAGATCACTCCGCCCGCCGGGCCCGAGAGCACCGTGGCCACCGGGATGCGGGCCGAGGTCCGGAATGTCGACACGCCGCCGTTGGACTGCATGATGTAGAGTTGGGGAGTGGCGACTCCCAAGTCCCGCAGACGCGTCTCCAGCGCGTTCAGGTAGCGGCTCATTACCGGCGCGATGTAGGCGTTGATGACCGTGGTGCTCATCCGGTAGAACTCGCGGATCTGCGGCAGCACCTCGCAGGACAGTGACAGGCTGGCCTCCGGGAACTCCTCGGCCATGACCTTCTTCACCGCCAGTTCGTGTTCCAGGTTCAGGAAGGAGAACAGGAAGCACACGGCCACGGACTCGACACCCTTGGCCTTGAGCCGGCGGACGGCTTCCGCTGCCTGCTCTGGGTCCACCGGCGTCAGCGCGTTGCCCTGGAAATCCACCCGTTCGCGGATCTCCTCGGTGGTGTAGGGAGTGGCCAGCAGCCGGGGTTTCTCGAAAAAGAGGTCGTAGGTGACCGGCCCGTAGCCCCGGCTCTGTTCCATGACCTCGTAGATGCCGCGGAAACCCTCGGTCACCAGCAGCCCGGTGACCGCCCCCTTCTCCTCCAGCAAGGCATTGGTGCCCACGGTGGTGCCGTGGGAGAAGAAGCTCACGTCTCCGGCCGGTACGCCCTGGTCGAGCAACTCCTGGACCCCGTTGAGCACCGCCTGGAACGGCTCCCTGGGGGTCGAGGGAACCTTGGTGATGCTGATCTCGCCGTTGTTCTCGTTGAAGAAAACGAAGTCGGAGAAGGTGCCTCCAGTGTCCACCGCTACTCGATATCGCGCCATCGAAGTTGCGTTAACACGATTTGGTAGGGGGTTCAAATCGGGCCGGAGAAGGCCCGGAACGGCCGTTCCGGGGGCGGGTTTCGCCGCCGTGCGGGCCGCTTGACACTGGCCTCGGTTTCCCGATAGAGCAGTGCCATAATCGTTTCGCGGCCCGCGCCGGCCCCCCGCCTGTTGCGGGCCACCGGCCGGGCCTGAGAGGAGCACTCATGATCGAAGGGTTGCAGGGCAAGGTGGTGATCGTCACGGGCGGTGGCCACGGCATCGGCAAGGCATATTGCGAGGGGTTTACCAAGTCCGGTTCCAGGGTGGTGGTGGCCGACATCGACGGCGAGGCAGCGGAGCAGGTGGCGGCGGACCTCGGGAAGCTGAGCGAGGCCGGTTCCATGGGAGTTACGGTGGACGTGTCCGATGAGGAGTCGGCCAACCAGATGGTCGCCAAGACCGTCGAACGCTTCGGCCGGGTGGACGTGCTCATCAACAACGCGTCGATCTTCGCGACCATTCCCATGAGCCGCGGCCGCATCGAGGAGATCAGCATCGAGGAGTGGGACAAGCTCATGTCGGTGAACCTCAAGGGCGTGTTCCTGTGCTGCCGCGCGGTGCTGCCGCAGATGCGCCAGCAGAAGTCCGGCAAGATCGTCAACATCGCTTCCGGCACGGCGCTCTACGGCCCTCCGGGACGCATCCACTACGTCGCCTCCAAGGCCGGGGTGATGGGTTTCAGCCGCACCCTGGCGCGCGAGGTAGGCGAGGACAACATCCAGGTGAACATCCTTTGTCCGGGATCGACCCTGTCCGAGGAGAACCCCACCGAGGAAATCCTCAAGATGCGCCAGAGCAACATCGGCTCGCGAGCTCTCAAGCGCGTCCAGGTGCCTCAGGATCTCGTCGGAGGCGTCCTGTTCATGTCCTCTCCGCTGGCCGATTTCATGACCGGCCAGACCTTGGTGGTCGACGGGGGTCAGAACATGCACTAGGAGCCTGTCCGAGTAGTCAAACACAACCCCTCTCCCTCTGGGAGAGGGTGGCCGAAGGCCGGGTGAGGGCCTAAGGGGTTGCCGGGCCCGACCCCAGTATTTTCGAGGAGTTACGGGCACACACGCCGACACGGTACACTGCCTCGCCGAGCGGTTGGGGACGGCTTCCGTCCTCACCGATCCGGACGAGCTGGACCTGCATTCCTGGGATGCGTTGGCCCACGGCCGCATCCATCCCGCGCATCCCATCGTTCCCGTTCAACCCCTGTGCGTCTGCACCCCGGCGTCAACCGCCGAGGTGCAGGCCGTCGTGGAGGTGGCCAACCGGGATCGGGTGCCGCTGGTCCCCTACGGCGGCGGTTCGGGGCTCATGGGGGCGGCGGTCTCGCTGACCCCCGGCATCGTCGTGGACCTCAGGCGAATGAACTCCGTCCTGGACATCGACGCGGACTTGTTCACGGTCCGGGTCCAGGCCGGCGCGGTGCTGGAGGCACTCGAAACCGAGCTGCAGCGGACCGGGCTCATGTTGGGCCACGACCCCTGGACGCTGCCGGTGGCGACCGTGGGCGGGGCCGTCTCCACCAACAGCCTCGGCTACCGCGGCGGAAAGTACGGCTCGGTGGGGAACCAGGTGCTGGGGGTGGAGGCCGTGCTGCCCCAGGGCCACGTGTGCCGTACCCGCGGCGTTGCCAAGAGCTCCACCGGGATCAACCTCAACCACCTGTTCATCGGCGGCGAAGGGTGTTTCGGCATTCTGACCGAGATTACCCTCCGGGTGTTCCCGATACCCGAGGCACGGGTGCTCCATGCCGTCCGTTTCCGCTCCTTCGACCGCGGGTTCGATGCCGTCCGAGCGTTCTTTGCCGCCGGCCTGAGGCCGATCCTCTTGGACTACGGCGATGAGACGGAGGATCCCGGCGGACCTTCCATCCTCTACCTGGGGTTCGAGGGAAAGGCGGAGGTCGTGGCCGCGGAGGAGGCGGTGGCCCTGCAAGCGTGTCTGGACCAGAAAGGCGAGAGGTTGGACACGGACAAGGCCGAACGGTTCTGGCGGGAGCGCCACGCCGCCGCCCGGCGCTTTGCCGCCAACCGCCGGGAGCGCCGCAGACCCAGCGAGAGCGGCATGCACCAGGACTGGGTGCACGTAGCCTTGCCGGCGTCACGGGTGCTGGCCTTCAGGAAGGAGGCCATCGCCATGGCCGCCGACCGCGGGGTCCGTTTCCGGGAGAGCGGGCTCTGGACGGGTCCGGAGCTCTTCTCCCTGCGCCTGTCCAGAGAGGGCGGCGAGGGGGCGCGGGCGGAGCTGGGCGACGCCGTCTCGGCCGTGCTCCGAGCCGTTCACCGTTTCGGCGGATCCGTGGAATACTGCCACGGCGTTGGGCTCAAGCTGGCGCCGCTCATGGGCCGCGAACACGGCGACACCCTGGAGGCGATGCGTTCGCTGAAGCGCTGCCTGGATCCCAACGGCATCATGAATCCCGGCAAGCTCGGTCTGTGATGGCCCGGATACGGTTCGAACCCGCTAGTACGGACCATTGCCTTTGACAATTACATGGAATATCGATACGATACGTACCAAGCATGAACGTAAGGGATTGTCGGACACAATCAGGAAGCCGAGACCGTAATGGAAAGAACTGCACCCGCCGGTGCGGTTCTTTTTTTGTTTCGCGTCCGGCGACGGGAGGGTAAACGTGTTGCGAGAGCAGTTGGAGACCTTGGCGGTACTTCAGGGCATTGATCTGGAAGTGAAAAAACACAGGGACGCGCAATCGGAACGCCATAAGGAAATCGCAACGCGTGAGAACGAAATCGCCCGGCTGGCAAAGGAAGTCAAGACGCTCAGGGAGGCGTGGCAGGAAAGGGAAGCGGTTCGCCGCGGCAAGGAACAGACCGTGACGGATGCCAGCAGGAAGGCCACGGACAGGCGCATGCGCATGAGCCACGTCAAGAATATCAAGGAGTTGCAGGCGCTTCAGCGGGAAATCGCGCAGATCAAGGAGTCCAACGCCATCCTCGAGGAGGAGTTGATCGAGGTGATGACCGATCTGGAGGAACAAGAGGGCGTCCTGAAGCAGAAAGAGGAAGAGTTGAGCGGTCTCCAGGCGGAATGGACTGAGCGGAAGGGGCCCCTGGAGGGAGAGATCGCCGAAATCGAGAATAAGATCGCCCAGACGCGGCAGGCCCGCGAAGAAACGGCGTCGCGTCTCAACGATGATCTCATGGGCAAATATGAACTGCTGTTCGACCGCCGGGGGGGCACCGCGGTGGTGTCGGTGACCTCGGCCATATGCCAGGCCTGCTACATGAACATCCCGCCCCAGCTATGGAACGACGTCCTGCGCAACGAGCGCGTGAACCTGTGCCCAAACTGCCAAAGGATCCTCTTCTACAACCCTCCCGCCCCGGGGCAAGACGGGCAACCGTAGCATACAAATTTCCCCTCTCCCTCTGGTGAGGGCTTCAGGGGTTGCAACGGCCCTGCATAACCGTGAAACTGAATCCGGGGCACAGCGGATCAGACGGTCGCTTCCGCGTTCGTCGCGGAGGAGGAAAGTCCGGACTCCACAGGACAGGGTGGCCGTTAACGGCGGCCCCGAGCGATCGGGGGAAAGTGCCACAGAAAACATACCGCCAGGCGGATCCCGGTCGAACCGGGCCGGCGGGTAAGGTTGAAAAGGCGAGGTAAGAGCTCACCGGTCCGCCAGTGATGGCGGGCGCATGGTAAACCCCACCCGGAGCAAGACCAAATAGGAGGGTTGGGTCGTCCGCCTGAAACCCTCGGGTAAGGTCGCTGGACCCCGCGAGCAATTGCGGGGCAAGATGAATGACCGTCCCGCTTCCTGTTGGGAAGCAGAACAGAATCCGGCTTAACGATCCGCTGGCCCCATCCCCCCGAAACACCTGACCTCAGCCATCTTTCCACCGGATCCGGCCCTCTTCACACCGTATTCGCGACGACCGGCGCCACCATCTCCGCCCCACATCTTGTAGTTCAACCGCCCGCACCTGCCCATCTACAACCAGATGTAGGCAGCGCTGCGACTTTTTTTGCGAATTTGGCCGCCGTATTCCTTGTCCGAAATATGACGGTTTTGTGTTGACAGGGGTGAAACGGGTTGGCTATATTTCCGGTTTGGTGGGATAAAGTGGGATAAATTCCCATGGAGTGAGAACGAAATCCCACAAGGCGTTAGGCATGTTTCGCGGCAGATACGAGCATACGGTCGATACCAAGGGTCGCTTGAGCATTCCGGCCAAGTATCGCGAAGTCCTCCTGGGCAAAGGCGACGAACGCCTCATTATCACAAATTTCGTCGTCAGCTCCAAGCGCTGCCTGGACGTCTATCCGCTGGACGAGTGGCTGGCCCTGGAGGAGGCGGTTCGCCAGAGGCCCAAGTTCGATGCGCGAATGGTGCGGTTTCAGACCTACTACCTCGGCGGGGCGACGGAATGCGCGGTGGACCCTCACGGCCGCATCCTCATCCCGCCCACGTTACGCAAGTACGCCGACCTCAAACGTGACGTGATGCTGGTATCGGCCGGGGAGAAGTTTCGCATCTGGGACAAGGACGCCTGGGACACGGTGTTTACGGAGGCCGAGGAGCAACTCATGGAAGATCCGGATTCGTTCTCGGACCTGGGCTTGTAGTGCCGAGGGGGAGTCGGAAGAAAGGAGCGATCCATGATCGGACTCGACAGGAAGCCCATTCAGGATATCGCCGTCATCGATGTCAACGGCGACATCGACCTCCGCGAAATGGTGCGGATCAAGGACCTGATCGGAGGCCTGATCGAGAAGGAGCGTCTCAAGGTCGTTCTGAATCTCAAGGCGGTCGACCACATCAACTACCTGAGCATCGGCGTGCTGCTTGACCGCCTGAGGCTGTTGCGCGAGATGAACGGCGACCTGAAGCTCTCGGGCATGCACCCCCATCTGAAGGACATATTCCGCGTCGTGGGCATGGACGGGGTCTTCGAGTTCTACGCATCCTTGGACGAAGCCATCGAGAGCTTCGACGACGATTGGGAGGGCGCGGCTACCTGTCACTGAAATACCGGTCGTATGAACTATGCACACCAGCCCGTGATGCTTCGCGAGGTGCTCGAGATCCTCGCGCCGAAGCCGGCGCGAAGGTATCTCGACGCAACCGTGGGGGGAGGCGGACACGCGGGAGAGATCCTGCGCCTGTCGTCCCCTGACGGCACCTTCCTGGGGCTGGATTGCGACGACCAGGCGATTGCCGCCGCCGGACGCGCCTTGGCCCGTTTCGGCGAGCGGGTAACCTTGCGCCGGTCGGGATTCGACCGGGCGCGGGAGGTTTTGGACGAAGTGGGTTGGCCGGGCGTGGACGGCTTGCTGCTGGACCTGGGCCTGTCTTCCCTCCAACTCGATGCGCCGGAACGCGGATTCGGTTTCCAGAGCGACGCCAGACTGGACATGCGCATGGACCGCCGCCGTCCGGTGGACGCGCATGAGCTGGTGAACAGCCTGCCGGTGGTGGAGCTGGAGAGGATTATCCGCGACTTCGGGGAAGAGCCGCGGGCGCGCCGGATCGCCTCGGCGATCGACGTCCGCCGCCGCGAGGAGGCCATCGACTCGACGCGGCAGCTTGCCGAGACGGTGGCCCGGGCCATGACCGGTTCGCCCCGGCGGCCGCGGAAGGCCGGCAGGCCCGCGATCCATCCCGCCACCCGGACGTTTCAGGCGGTGCGCATCGCGGTGAACCGCGAACTGGAGAGTCTCGAGACGTTTCTCGAGTCGGCGTACGAGTTGTTGTGCGCCAAGGGGCGCCTGGTGATCATTTCGTTCCACTCGCTGGAGGACCGTCTGGTCAAGCGCGCGTTTCGCCGCTGGGGACTCGATTGTGTCTGTCCCCCGCGCGTGCCCGCCTGCGTGTGCGGTTGGGCCCGCAAGGCCAACGCCATCACGAAAAGACCGCGGATGGCAAGCGAGGAGGAGGTGCGGGTCAACCCCAGGGCACGCTCGGCCCGGCTTCGGGCGGTTGAAAGGTTGTGATGAGCTTCGCCCGCGCGGGTGAGGAGGGGAAAATGCTGTTTTCCCGGCGAGAACCGGCCAATGGGGCAGGCGTTCTCGACAACCAGCAGGTAGCCGATCCGGCGCCCGAGGAAGGGCACCGAGGCGCGCTGTTGCCCGTGGTGCTGAGTTGCCTCCTGGTGGCGTTGGCCCTGTTGCTGGTGTGGCAGCGCCTGCGCGTCGTGCAACTCGGGTACGTGCTCTCCACCGGCGCCAAGCTGGAGCGCCGGTTGGAGCAGGCGAATCGCGAGCTCAAGCTGGAGTTGGCGACCCTGACCGCGCCCGAGCGCCTGGAGGCCATGGCGCGGAAACGTCTCGGGCTCAAGGACCCCGAGACCGGACAGGTGGTGAGACTGCCGTGACGAAGACACGGCCACAGGACCCTTCCGCGAACCTGCGGTTCCGGCTCCGGCTGACCGGCGGTCTGCTGCTGGCGCTGCTGCTGGCGGTGGCGCTGCGGGCCATCCAGCTCCAGGCCTTCGACGGCGCCAGGTTGGCAAGGCTGGGCGAGCGGCAGCATCTCCAGGAACAGATCTTCGTGCCCAAGCGCGGCACCATCCTGACCCGGAACGGAGACGCTTTGGCCATCAGCGTCGAGTCAAAATCGGTTTACGTCAGACCGCGGCGGGTCAAGTCCCCCAAGAAGCTGGTGCCGGCGGTGGCGCGCGCCCTGAAACTGAAGCCCAGGGACGTGCGCCGCAAGGTCACGTCGGACAAGCCGTTCGTGTGGCTCAAGCGGCAGGTGACGCCGCGCGAGGCGCAACGCATCCGGGCCCTGAAGCTCGAGGGAATCGGCTTGTACCACGAGCCCAAACGCTACTACCCCCAGGGTCATCTCGCCGGACAGGCGCTGGGTCTGGTGGGAAGGGACGCGCAAGGGCTGGAAGGGGTCGAGCGCAGCTACGACCGCCACATACGCGGCAAGACCCGCTCCTCGGTGGTGGAGCGGGATGCCTTGGGGCGCCGCGTCCTGGTCACCGGCCTGGACGATCTCAAGATCCGCCCCGGGGCGGATGTGCGCCTGACCCTCGACACCACGATGCAGCATCTCGCCGAAAAGCACTTGGAAGCCACCGTGAAGCGGTATCGCGCCAAGGGCGGAACGGTGGTGATGGCGGATCCCTTCACCGGGGCGATCCTGGCGCTGGCGAGCTACCCGTTCTTCAACCCCAACCAGTTCCGCAGCCAGGACCGGGAGCGGTGGCGCATCCGCGCCATCACGGACACCTACGAACCCGGCTCGGTCTTCAAGGCGGTGTTCGCCGCGGCCGCCTTCGAGGAACAGGTGGTGGGACGGGAGGACCTGATTTTCTGCGAGTTCGGGCGCTATCGGTACGGCGGCCGCACCATCCACGATTTCAAGGAGTACGGCTGGCTGTCCTTCGCCAAGGTGCTCCAGCATTCCAGCAACATCGGCGTGGTCAAGGTGGCCCACAAACTCGGGAAGGAGCGCTACCACCGCTACATCCGGCGGTTCGGCTTCGGCGACAAGACCGGCGTCGATCTGCCGGGCGAGGTGGCCGGAAAGGTGCGGCCGCACAACGCGTGGTACCGCATCGACCTCGCCGCGGCCTCTTTCGGGCAGTCCGTTGCGGTGACTCCTCTCCAGATGGTCATGGCCTTCTCCGCCATCGCCAACGGCGGTCTGCTCATGAAACCGTTCATCGTCGATCGGGTCGTGGACGAGGACGGCAGGGTCCTGTTGCAGAACCGGCCGGAGATGGTGCGACGAGTGGTCTCCAGGACCACGGCCCGCACGGTGGCGGACATCCTCAAGGGCGTGGTGGCGGAGGGCGGCACCGGCACCCGCGCCGCCCTGGCGGGGTTCGAGACGGCGGGCAAGACCGGCACTTCCCAGAAGGCGGACAGGGTGAAGGGCGGTTACCACAAGACCAAGCGGATCGCCTCCTTCGTCGGCTTCGTGCCGGCGAGCGAGCCGCGTTTCGTGCTTCTGACGCTGGTGGACGAGCCCACGGTCAACGTGTACGGGGGCGTGGTCGCCGCCCCGCTGTTCCGGCGGATCGCGGCACCCGCGCTCCATGCCCTCGGGGTGACTCCTAACCGGCGGCTCCTGCCGGAAGTGCCCTCGGGGAAGGACGGGGGTGTGATCCGGGTGTCCGGGAAGGCTCCGCGGCAGCGCAAATCCGCCCGCGGCGGCCGCCCGAGTCTCATCGGCCTGAGCATGCGGGAGGCGGTGAACAAGGCCAAGCAGCACAGGTTCTCCGTGGTTCTCCGCGGCCACGGCTACGTGGTGGATCAGCGGTTCGACGGCGCCGGCGGGCGCTTGGTGCTGACGTTGAAGGATTGAAGTCGATGCTCCTTCGGGACCTCCTGCATATGCCGGACATCCGGGACCAAAGCGGACCCTTGGACCGCGACGTCCAGGGTCTGGCGTGTGATTCCCGCAGGGTCCGCGAGGGTTACGTCTTCTTCGCGCTTGCGGGACAGTCCGCCGACGGCCACGACTACGTCGGCGAGGCGGTCAGGCGGGGGGCGGCGGCCGTGGTGGTGGAACGATCCGTGCCGGTTTCACCGGAGGCCGCGTGCATACGCGTACCGGATACGCGGCAGGCCGTGGCCCACGCCGCCGCGGTGTTCTTCGGACATCCGAGCCGCGGCCTGGTGCTCGTGGGCGTGACCGGCACCAACGGCAAGACCACGGTAACCTACCTGCTCGACGCCATCTTCTCCGCCGCCGGCCATCCGTGCGGCGTCATCGGCACCATCAGCCAGCGCTATGGCCGGTGGCAGCGGCCGGCGCCCCTCACCACCCCGGAATCCATCGACATCGAGGAGCTGCTGTCCGACATGGCGGCCGCGGGGGTCAAGTTCGTCGCCATGGAGGTGTCTTCCCACGCCCTGGACCTGCGGCGCGTGCACGGGCTCGACTTCGACGGCGCGGTGTTCACCAATCTCTCGCGGGATCACCTGGACTATCACCGCGACATGGAGACGTACTTCGCGAGCAAGACGCGGCTGTTCACCGACTGCCTGCCCGCCAGCGTGAAGGAAAGACCGTTCGCGGTCATCAACGCCGACGACCCGCGCGGCCCGGAACTGGCCCGTCTGGCCGAGGAGGCCGGGCTTGCGACGCTCACCTACGGCAGGTCGCCGGAATGGGACATCCATCCCGTGGCCTTCGAAAGCGGGCTTGACGGGCTGAAGGGGACCCTGGCGTGCGGGGAGCAGCGGATCGAGTTCGAGTCCGCGCTCATGGGAGAGCTCAACCTCGAGAACATCCTCGCGGCGGCGGGAGCGGCCTGGGCCCTAGGCGTCGGCTCCGAAGCCATCGCGGCCGGACTGTCCCGGCTAGAGCGGGTTCCGGGGCGGCTGGAACGGGTTCCCAACAGCCTGGGGATCACCCTGGTGGTGGACTACGCGCACACGCCGGATGCCCTGGCCAAGGTCATCCGCGCCCTGCGCGCGCTGACCCGCGAGAGGCTGATCACGGTGTTCGGGTGCGGCGGCGACCGGGACCCCGGGAAACGCGCCGTCATGGGAGAGATCGCGGCGGTGGAAAGCGACTGCGTCGTGCTGACCTCCGACAATCCGCGCGGAGAGGATCCGCTGGCGATCATTCGGGACATCGAGGAGGGCGTCCGCGGCGGGGGCATGAAACGGCTCGGGGACAGCGGCGCCGCGGCGGCGCAAGCCGGATACCGGGTCGAGCCCGACCGGCGTTCCGCCATCCGGCTCGGACTGTCCATGGCGACCCCGGGCGACGTCCTGCTGGTGGCGGGCAAGGGGCATGAAGATTACCAGATCGTGGGAAAACGGCGGCTTCGGTTCGACGACCGCCAGGTCTTGCGGGAAGAGGTGCACGGCGTCGGCGGCTAACGCGTGCATGAGTATCCTGGCTCATGGATTGGACCATTGAAGAGCTGGCGCAAGCGGCCAAGGGCACCATCGTTCAGCATGGTGCGGCGAGCCGGTTCGGCCGCATCAGCACGGATTCGCGCCAGGTGGAACGGGACGGCGTATTCGTGGCGCTGCGCGGGGAGTTGCGCGACGGTCACGTGTTCGTGCCCGAGGTGGCGCGACGCGGGGGCGGGTGCGTGGTGGTGCAGCGGAACGTCTCCGGCCCCGGGCCGGTGTCGGTGATTCGCGTACGTGACACGCTCCGGGCCCTGGGCGACATCGCCCATTTCCATCGCCGAAGGACGGCGCCACGGGTCCTGGCCATCACCGGGTCCAACGGCAAGACCACCACCAAGGAAATGCTCTTCTCCATCCTGCAGCGCGCGCGCATGGAAGACCGTCCGTTGCGCGGCAAGGTCCTCAAGACCGAAGGCAACTACAACAACCTGGTGGGTTTGCCGTTGACGCTGCTGCGCCTTCGAGGACACGAACGCGCGGCAGTGGTGGAGCTCGGCACCAACCGGCCGGGGGAGATCCGCCGTCTGACGGCCATTGCGGACCCCGATCTCGCACTCATCACCTCGGTGGCTCCGGCCCATCTTTCGGGACTGCGAACGCTCGCCGGCGTGGCCCGGGAGAAGGGGGCGATCTTTCGCGGGCTCGATCCCAGGGGCACCGCCGTGGTCAACCTGGACGACGACCGGGTGGTGCGCCAGAGCCGGGCTTTCCGGGGCCGGGTGGTGACCTACGGCGCCGGCGGTTTCGTCCGCGGCGAGGACGCCGAGATGCTGTCCGGCGGCCGGTTGCGGTTCAACCTCCGCGTGGGCCGCGTGCGGGAGCCGGTGCGGCTGCGCCTGTGCGGGATGCACAACGTCCGCAACGCGGTCGGGGCCGCGGCCATGGCCCACGCCTTCGGGGCGGACATGGCCGCCATCCGCACGGGTCTCGAGGCGGTGCGGCCGGTGGCCATGCGCATGCAGGTGGAGCGCTGGAACGGCATCGGCATCATCAACGACGCCTACAACGCCAATCCCGCCTCCATGGAAGCGGCGCTGGCGGCGCTGAAGGCGATTCCGGGGAGAGGCCGGCGGGTCGCCGCGCTGGGCGACATGCGGGAGATGGGCGCCAACGAGGCCGGCTGCCATCGCGAGGTCGGCGAGGCCGCGGCGGCGAGTGGGCTGGACGCCCTCTACCTGCTGGGCCGCTTCGCCCGCGACACGCGGCAGGGAGCGCTGGCGGCAGGCATGGAGCGGGCCGCCGTACATGTGGCCAGGACCCACCGGAAGCTGGGGTCGGTCTTGCGGGCCGAGCTTCGCAAGGGCGATTGGGTCCTCGTCAAGGGCTCGCGGGGCGCGGCCATGGAAAAGGTCCTGGCGGCCATGAAGGACGGGGAGGCGTAGCGTCGTGCTGTATCTTCTGCTGTTTCCGCTGCATACCACGTTCCCGGTCCTGAACGTGTTCCGCTACATCACGTTTCGCGCGGCACTGGCGGCTCTCGTGTCATTGCTGCTGGCCTTCGTCATCGGCCCCTACCTCATCCGCGCCCTCAAGGAGTGGCAGATCCGGCAACCGATTCGGGACGACGGCCCGGACCGCCATGCCGGCAAGGCCGGCACCCCCACCATGGGGGGGGCCCTGATCGTGCTCTCCCTGGTGTTGTCCACCGTGTTGGTGGGCGACGTTACCAACGTGTACGTGCTGGTGGCGCTCGCGGTCACGGTGGCCTTCGCGGCCATCGGCCTCATCGACGACTTCCTCAAGGTCCGGCGTGAGAGCAGCCGGGGACTGGGCATGTGGAGCAAGCTCATTCCCCAGATCGCCGTGGCCTCGGCGGCGACGGTGGTGCTACTACTACAGCCAGATTTCAGCAGCACCGTCGCCGTCCCCTTCTTCAAGAACGTACGCCCGGAGTTGGGGCTCTGGTACGTCCCGTTCGCGGTGGTGGTGGTGGTGGGCGCTTCCAACGCCGTCAACCTCACCGACGGTCTCGACGGCCTCGCCATCGGCCCGGTGATGACCGCCGCCGCCACGTACGCGCTCATCGTCTATCTCGCGGGCCACGTGAAGTTCGCCGAGTATCTGCAGATCCCCCACGTGTCCCGGGTCGGAGAGCTGACGGTGTTCTGCGCCGCGGTGGTGGCCGCGGGCCTGGGTTTCCTCTGGTTCAACACCTATCCGGCGCAGATGTTCATGGGCGACGTCGGCAGTCTGGGTCTGGGAGCCGCTCTGGGGATCCTCGCGGTCATCAGCAAGAACGAGATTCTGTTGGTGGTGGTGGGGGGCGTCTTCGTGGTGGAGGCGGTGTCGGTGATCGTACAGGTGGCGTCCTTCAAGCTGCGCGGCAAACGCGTCTTTCGCATGGCGCCCATCCACCACCACTATGAGCTGAAGGGTTGGCCGGAACCGCAGATCATCGTGCGGTTCTGGATCGTGTCGATCATTTGCGCGCTGTTCGCGTTGAGCACGCTCAAGCTGCGCTGAAGGGTCCTGGTGTCCTGTCTGGTTAATTCGCGCCATAAGATGCGCAGGATTTTTCGTTGTCGGCAAGGTGCGATGACGAGCAGTGGCGGGTACCACGCGAGGAAGAGCAACGCAGCCGACGGCGAAAAAGACAAGCAGATTATGGTGCGAATTAACCAGACAGGACACTAGAGTGACGGGAACGGCGGAGGCACGCAACACGGAGCCGGAAACGGGCGGAGAACCCGTGATGGAAGTGGAGGGCAAAAGGATCCTGGTGCTGGGACTTGCCCGCACCGGCCTGGCGGCGGCGCGGTTTCTGGCCGCCCGCGGCGCCCGGGTGGTGGGCGCGGACGCGCGCGCGGAAGACCGGATGTCGCAGGCAAAGGACGAGCTGTCGCGGTTGCCGGTGCCGGCCGCCTGTCACTTCGGCCCGGAGCGAACGGCCTGGCTCGACGGCGTGGACGCGGTGGTTCCCAGCCCCGGAGTGCCGCGGGACAATCCACTGCTGGTGGAAGCCGTCGATCGCGAGATCGAGGTGTTGAGCGAGATCGAGCTGGCGGCGCGTTTCAGCCGGACCCCCATGGTCGCCATCACCGGGACCAACGGAAAGACCACCACCACCCGCCTCGTGGCCGCCGTCCTGGAAGCGGCCGGGCTGCGTGTCTTCGCGGGCGGCAACATCGGCCGGCCGCTCATCGAGTACGTGGACGGGAACTGGGACTGGGGCGTCGTGGAAGTCAGCAGTTTCCAGCTCGAATGGGTCCGCGATTTCCGGCCCCGCGTCGCCCTGTACCTCAACCTCAGCGAGGACCATCTCGACCGATACGACGGCCTCTCGAGCTACGGCGCGGCCAAGGCCAGGATCTTCGCCGCCCAGCAACCCGGCGACCTCGCCGTGCTGAACCGCGACGACCCCTGGGTGTGGGGCTTGCGGGATGGACTGGACGCCCGGGTGGTTTCCTTCGGCTGGTCAAGGGCGGAAGAGGGTGCCTTTGCCACGGCGGACGCCATCGTCTGGCGCGGCGGCGGCGCCGAAGAGCGGTTCCCCCTGAGCGACGTAAGGCTGCGGGGGGTCCACAACGTGGAGAACGTCATGGCGGCGGTGTGCGCGGCCAAGGCCGTGGGCGTCGAAGGACGTCACATCCGCGCCGCGACCAGGTGTTTCCCGGGCGTCGAGCATCGGCTGGAATTCGTCCGGGAGGTCGCCGGGGCGCGCTACTTCAACGACTCCAAGGGCACCAACGTCGGCGCCGTCCGGAAGTCGCTGGCCAGCTTCGACAGCCCCATCGTGCTCATCGCCGGCGGCGTCGATAAAGGCGGCGGCTACGGCGGACTGGCCCCGCTGGTACGGGAGCGGGTGCGCAAGCTGATCCTGTTGGGGGCATCCGCGGAGCTCATGAAAGAGGCCCTGGGGGCATTGACCGACACTTTGGTCGTGACGGATCTCGGAGAAGCGGTGCGCGAGGCCCGGGCCGCCGCTCATGCCGGCGACGTGGTGCTGTTGTCGCCGGCATGCTCGAGCTTCGACATGTTCGAGAACTACGCCGAGCGGGGCCGCGCGTTCAAGGAGCTGGTGCAGGCCCTATGAACGGGATTCGCAACGTGGACCGGTGGATGCTTGCGAGCCTGGTGGCGTTGCTCGCCATCGGCATCACCATGGTTCTGAACACCAGCTACCTCTTCGCCCATGAACGTTTCGGCGACGGTACCTACCTGTTCCGCAAGCAGTTGGTGGCCGCCGGCCTCGGCCTGCTGGGACTCTCCGTGGCCTTGTTGCTGCCGCCGCCTGCCTATCGCCGTCTAGCAGGCCCGCTGCTCGTCGCCGCCCTGGTGGCGCTGGTGCTGGTGCTGATTCCGGATGTCGGCGTGGCCCGGGGCGGCGCCCATCGTTGGCTGGGGGTATCGCCGTTCCTGTTCCAGCCCTCGGAGGTGGCCAAGGTGTGTTTCGTACTCTACCTGGCCTACTCTCTGTCCAGAAGAGCCGACCGGCTGGACAGGTTCGTTCCCGGCGTTCTGCCCCCGCTGCTGGTGACCGGGGCGTTCGTGGCCCTGCTGATGGCGGAGCCGGACTTCGGCTCGGCTTTCATTCTCGCGATCCTGGCCATGGCCATGCTGTTCGTGGGCGGCAGCCAGGTGAAGCATCTCGCCTGCGTGGCGGCGGCGGCGCTGCCGCTGGCGGCCTTCCTCGTCATGTCGGCCGACTACCGGGTGAAACGGCTGCTGGCCTTTCTGGACCCCTGGAGCGACTCCGCCGACAGCGGGTTCCAGATCATCCAGTCCTACATCGCCTTCGGCTCGGGGCAGTTGTGGGGCCGCGGGCTGGGCCAGAGCCGCCAGAAGCTCCTTTACCTGCCGGAGGCCCACACCGACTTCATCTACTCGGTGATCGGGGAGGAGCTGGGTCTGTGGGGGGCGCTGCTGGTGGTGGGGTTGTTCGGCATACTGCTCTATCGCGGCCTGCGGCTGGCCCTGGAAAGCGAGGATCCTTTCATCCGCCTGATGGTGTTCGGGCTCACCATGCTCCTGGGGCTCCAGGCGCTGGTGCACATGAGCGTGGTCATGGGCCTGGTGCCCACCAAGGGACTGGTGCTGCCGTTCGTCAGCTACGGCGGCTCGGCCCTGGTAGTCCACTTGACGGTCGCGGGAATGCTTCTGGGCGTCTCCTGGAGGAGGACACAGCCATGAGACTGATCGTGGCCGGCGGCGGCACCGGAGGACACCTCTTTCCCGGCCTGGCCGTGGCCCGGGAGTTCCGCCGGCGCAACGACGCGGCGCGTATCCTCTTCGTAGGGAGCCGCTGGGGCATCGAAAGCCGGGTGATCCCGCAGACCGAGTTTCCGCTGGAGCTGCTGCCTATTCGCGGCCTCAAGGGGCGCGGCCTCAAGGGGTTGCTGGAGGGTCTGTACGGAATACCCGCGAGCCTGTGGCGCTCTCGCTCCATCATCCGCCGCTTCGATCCCCAGTGCATCATCGGCCTCGGCGGCTACGCCTCGGGGCCGCTGTTGCTGGCGGGGGTGTCGCGGCGCGTCCGTTGCGCGATCCTGGAGCAGAACCTGCGCCCGGGATTCACCAACCGCGTCCTGGGCCGGCTGGTGGACCGGATCTTCACGAGCTTCCGCGAGAGCGTGGACTATTTCCCCGGGGCCAAGGTCGTGCTGACGGGCACGCCGGTACGGTGGCGCGACCTTCCCGCGGTGGAGCGGGAGGACCGCTTTCATCTGCTGGTCTTCGGCGGCAGCGCCGGGGCTCGCCGGATCAACGAGGCGGTGCTGGGCGCGCTGACGCATCTGGGCGATACCGCGGCCGGGTTCCGGGTGACGCACCAGACCGGGCGCGCCGACGAGGAACTGGTGAGAAAGGGCTATGAGTCGCTGCCGTGCGCGGCTGAGGTGCTGCCGTTCATCGACCGCATGGACAGCGCGTACGCCGCGGCCGACCTGGTGCTGTGCCGGGCCGGGGCCTCGACGCTGTCGGAGTTGACGGTATTCGGCAAGCCCTCGGTGTTGGTCCCGTACCCGTACGCGGCTCACGACCACCAAAGGCTCAATGCCCAGGCCCTCGAGGAAGCCGGCGCCGCCGAGGTGATCGTGGAACAGGAACTGACATCCTCGGGGTTGGCCGAAACCATCCGCGCCCTCCACGGGGATGCCGCGCGGCGATCGGCCATGGGCCGCGCAGCCGCGCGGCTCGGCCGGGGGGACGCGGCCGAACGAATCGTGGACGAGTGCCATGCCCTCGTCCCCGAATGGCGGTGATGGGCCGATGGGTCCGAGGGCTTTCGAAAGACGCCATCGTGTGCACTTCGTCGGCATCGGCGGCGTCGGCATGAGCGGAATCGCGGAGGTCTTGCTGAACCTGGGTTACGAGATAAGCGGCTCCGATCTTCAGGAGAGCGACGCCACGCGGCGTCTGCGGTCCCTGGGGGCGGAGGTGCGCATCGGCCATGATGCCGCCAACCTGGCCGAGGGTCTTTCCGTAGTGGTGATCTCCACCGCGGTGAAGTTCTCCAACCCGGAGGTGGTGGCGGCCAAGGAGCGCCAGGTCCCGGTGATTCCGCGCGCCGAGATGCTCGCCGAGCTCATGCGCATGAAGTACGGCATCGCGGTGGCGGGCAGCCACGGGAAGACCACCACGACGTCGATGATCGGACACGTCCTGACCGAGGCGCGAATGGATCCGACCCTGGTCATCGGCGGCCGGATACGGTCCCTGGCCGGAAACGCGCAGATGGGCAGAGGCGACATCCTGGTGGCCGAGGCCGACGAAAGCGACGGCACCTTCCTGCTGCTGTCGCCGTCGTTGGCGGTGGTGACCAACATAGACCGCGAGCACATCGAGTACTACGGCACGACGGAGGAGCTCGCCGAGGCGTTCCTCGAGTTCGTCAACAAGGTGCCCTTCTACGGGGTGGCGGTGCTCTGCCTGGACCATCCGACGGTCCGTGGACTGATACCACGGGTGAACAAGCGGGTGGTCACCTACGGCCTTTCGGCGGACGCGGACTTCAGCGCCGAGGAGGTTCGCACACGGCAGATGGAGTCGAGTTTCTCGGTGCTGCGCCACGGCCGGGCGCTGGGAGCGGTGACATTGCCCATGCCGGGCCGCCACAGCGTCGCCAACGCCCTGGCGGCCATCGCCGTGGCGGTGGAGCTGGGCATCGACTTTGCCGACGCGGCAGAGGCTCTGGGTCGATTCGCCGGCATCCACCGCCGGTCGGAGATCAAGGGCGAGGTGGCCGGGATCCTCGTCATGGACGACTACGGGCATCATCCGACGGAGATCGAGTCCACCCTCCAGGCCATCACCGAGGGTTGGGGGCGTCCCTTGACGGTGGTGTTTCAGCCGCACCGTTACAGCCGCACGAAGGACCTGTTCGAGGACTTCGTCTCGGCGTTCGACGGCGTCCATCGGCTGATCGTCACCGACATCTACGCCGCCGGAGAGGAGCCGGTGCCGGGGGCCAGCAGCGAGGAGTTGTACCGCGCCATCAGGCGCCGGGGGCACATGGACGTGGAGTTCGTCGCCGCCAAGGAGGATGTAGCCGGCGGCCTCCTGCCGCGGCTCGCGGACGGCGACATGGTCCTGACCCTCGGCGCCGGGGACATCCACAAGGTTGGGGAGACACTGCTTGAGTCCTTGCGAGAACAGAAGCAATGGGCACCGACCGATTGACCACGGAGCTGAGCGGCATCGCCGGCGTGGCGGTGCGGGTGCGCGAGCCGCTGGCCCGCTACACCTCTTTCAAGGTCGGCGGGCCCGCGGACTACTTCGTGGAGGCGAATACGAACCGGGGCCTGAGCGCATGCCTGAGGGTATTGGCATGCCGCCGCGTGCCGGTGCTGTTGTTGGGCAACGGCAGCAACCTGTTGGTCAGCGATCGGGGGGTGCGCGGTGTGGTCGTGCGGTTGCGGGGGGAGTTTCGCCGGGTGCGCTGGCGGGATGCGGGCGCGGACGTGGGCGCCGCCTACGCGGTGAGCCGGCTGGTGCGCGAAACGGTGCGCCGCGGGTTGGGCGGACTGGAGTTCGCCGAGGGCATCCCCGGCAGCGTGGGCGGTTCGCTGGTGATGAATGCCGGCGCCTACGGATCGGAAATGGAGCGGATCGTGACCAGGGTTGAGGCGGTCGACGCCTGCGGCGAGCCCTTGGTCTTGGCGCACGAGGAGTTGAGCTTCTCGTATCGCGAGGCGCGGCTGCCCGAGGGCGCCGTCGTCACCCGCGTCGGGTTGGCGCTGACGCCGGAGACGCCCGATGTAGTGGACGCACGCATGCGCGCCATCATGGCGCGGCGCCGGGAGAGTCAGCCGTCGGGCCATCCGAACTTCGGTTCGGTGTTCCGCAATCCGCCGGGCGACTATGCCGGAAGGCTGATCGAGGCGTCGGGGCTCAAGGGACTGCGGGTGGGCGGCGCCGAGGTGTCGCGGCGCCACGCGAACTTCATCGTCAACCGCGGCGACGCCCGGGCCGAGGACGTCCGGCGGCTGATCGAGCAGGTGAGCAGCAGGGTGGAGAGCCGGTTCTCGGTCACCCTGCAAACCGAGGTGCGGTTCGCCGGGGAGTGGGCGCCATGAGCGCGCCGCCGGCAGCCTGGCGAACGCGCCGGGTGGGGGTCCTCTACGGCGGTCCCTCGGCGGAAAGGGAAGTGTCGCTGGTGTCGGGGAAGGAGGTCGCCGACGCCTTGCGGCAACGGGGTTACAGGGGAGTGTCTCTCATCGACGTGGGCCGGGATTTGCCCGGACAACTGCGCAAGCGTCGCGTCGACGTCGTCTTCAACGCGCTGCATGGCAAGATCGGCGAGGACGGCTGCGTGCAGGGACTGCTGGAGGTCATGGGCATCCCCTATACGGGTTCGGGCGTGACCGCCTCGGCGTTGTGTATGGACAAGGTGTTGACCAAGGAGGTGCTGGTACGGAACCGGGTTCCGACGCCGCCGTATCAGGTGGTGTCCGGAGATGGAGAGGCGGCGGCGAAACTCCCGTTGCCCGCCGTGGTGAAACCGCGGGCCGAGGGTTCCTCCATCGGCGTCACCATCGTGCGGCGGCGAAGGGACCTGGCTCCGGCGTTGCGCGAGGCGTGCCGGTCGGACCGGGACGCGCTGGTGGAGCGGTACGTGGCCGGCAGGGAAATTACCGTGGGGCTGCTCAACGGCGAGGCCCTGGGGGTCACCGAGATCAGGCCGGCGAAGGGTTTCTACGACTTCAAGACCAAGTACACCTCCGGCATGGCGTCCCACGTCTTCCCGGCTCCCCTGCCGGGCGTGCTCTATCGCAAGGCCATGCGGTTGGCGGCCCGGGCCTGCGCGGCGTTGGGGTGCGAGGGAGCGCCCCGGGTGGACTTCCGCCTCTCCCGGGAACGGCGGTTGTACGTGCTGGAGGTCAACACGCTGCCGGGGATGACTCCGCTGAGCCTCCTGCCGGAGATCGCCGCGGGGGTCGGAATCGACTTCGGCGGGCTGGTGGAGCGGATTCTGGAGCGCGCTTCGTTGAAGAATGCCGCGGCCGCGCGGGAGGGAGGCGATGCCTAGGCCGTCGGTCCGGTCCGGGAAGTCCGGCAGGCGTTGGCTGGCCATGGCGGCGGCCGGCGGTTCGCTGGCGGCGCTGGCGGCGGTCGGGTGGCTTGGCCTGGGATACTCCGCGGATCTTTATCGCCAGGCGCGCTCGGCGCTGGACGTTTCCGCGGAGACGGTCCGGTCGGCGGCCGGGGAGGCTTCGGGCTTCTTCATGACGCACCCCTACTTCGCCATCCGGGAGGTGAAGGTCGTGGGCGTGGAGAAGGTCAAGGGGGCGGACCTGGTGGTGATGTCCGGTCTGGGACCTCATACCGGCATCTGGAGCATCGATCCGACGGAGATCGAGGAAAGGGTGCGGCAGCACCCCTGGGTCCGGTCGGTCGTGATACGGCGGGAGCTCCCGAGCCGCCTGGTGATCGACATCGAGGAATGGAGCGCAAGCGCCATCGTGGCGCTGGACAAGCTCTACTACGTCGCGGACGACGGCGTCATCTTCAAGGCGCTCGACGACGAGGACTCCGTCGACTTTCCCTTCATCACCGGGCTGCGGGCCGCGCGGTTGCCGCTGCGGGAGCCCGGCACGCGGGAGAAGCTGTCCCAGGCGGTGGCCCTGGGACGGAAAGTGGAACGGGCGTCGCTGGGCCTGTCGGAAATCCGTTTCGAGTCCGGCGGCGGCATCGTCCTCTATCCGGTTTCGTACGCGGTCCCTTTTCGCATGGGCTGGGGCGACTGGGACGAGAAGCTGACGCGGATGCGGTGGTTCCTGCGGAAGTTCCAGGGGCAGGGAGCCCGTTTCCGGGCCGTGGACTTGAGTTTCCGGGGGCAGGTGGTCGCGCGCCCGCGGGGAAGGGTGTGATTCGATGGGAACGAACAACGAAAGAGGCGGGAATATCCATGTCTAAGAAGACTAATGTTGTCGTCGGGCTCGACATCGGGACCCACAAGATCTGCGCCGTGGTAGGGGAGCAGACCGAGCAGGGGCCGGAGGTGGTGGGGGTCGGTATTCACCCGTCGCGCGGTTTGAGGAAAGGCGTGGTGATCAATGTCGAGGCCACCATGGAGGGCATCAAGAAGGCGGTGGAGGAGGCGGAGATCATGGCGGGCTGCGAGATCAATACCGTCTTCGCCGGCATCGCGGGGGGTCACATCCGCGGGTTCAACAGCCACGGGGTGGTGGCGGTCAAGAACAACGAGGTGACCGACGCCGACGTGGATCGGGTCATCGACGCGGCCAAGGCGGTGGCCATCCCCATGGACCGGGAGGTGCTCCACGTGCTGCCCCAGGAATTCGCCCTCGACGGCCAGGGCGGGATCGTTGAGCCCCGGGGCATGGCGGGCGTGCGGCTCGAGGCCAGCGTGCACGTGGTCACGGGCGCGGTGGCGGCGGCCCAGAACGTCATCAAGTGCTGCAATCGTACCGGACTCAACGTCGCGGATTTCGTGCTCGAGCCGCTGGCGTCCGCCGACGCGACGCTGACCCAGGAAGAGAAGGAGGTGGGGGTGGCGCTGGTGGACATGGGCGGCGGCACCACCGACATCGCGTTGTTCCACGTCGGCTCGGTGAAGCACACGGCGGTGCTCAGCGTGGGCGGCAACCACCTCACCAGCGACATCGCCGCGGGCTTGCATGCCCCGATGGCGGCGGCGGAGCAGTTGAAACAGCGTTACGGGTGCGTGGAGACCGACCTGGCCAACCGCAACGAGACGCTGGAGGTGCCGAGCGTGGGCGGACGGAGCCCGCGGTCGGTGTCACGCCAGATCCTGTGCGAGATCATCGAGCCGCGCCTGGAGGAGGTCTTCAACCTGGTGCAGCGAGAGATCGGCAAGTCCGGCTACGAGGACCATCTGGTGTCGGGCATCGTCATGACCGGCGGCTGCACGCTTCTGCCGGGGATCATCGACATGGCGGAAAGGATTTTCGACGTGCCGGTCCGCCAGGGGGTGCCGGCCAACGTCACGGGGCTGGTGGACGTGGTGTCCAGCCCGGTCTACGCCACCGGCACCGGCCTTTTGCTTTTCGGCCTGAGGCAGCAGGATCGGAACCTGTTTCGGATCCGCGACAACGAACATCTGTTCTACAAGGTCCGGGGCCGGATGACGGAGTGGTTCAAGGAGTTCTTCTAGTCGAAAAAGGCGGGAACGGCTCGCCGGCGCGCGTGCGGGCGCTCGTTTCCCACGGATCGAACACTGTAATGCAACTGGGGAAAAGGAGGAAGTGCCATGTTTGAAATGGTGGACCCGATAGATACCGGAGCACGGATCAAGGCCATCGGTATCGGCGGCGGCGGCGGCAACGCGGTCAATACGATGATCCAGGAAGGCCTCAAGGGCGTGGACTTCATCGTGGCCAACACGGACAGCCAGGCGCTGGACGCGAACCTGGCCGAGATCAAGGTCCAGATCGGCGACTCCCTTACCAAGGGCCTGGGGGCGGGCGCCAATCCGGAGACAGGCCGGCGCGCCGCGATGGAGGACAAGGAGCGCCTCCGCGAGTTCCTCACGGGCGCCGACATGATCTTCATCACCGCCGGCATGGGCGGCGGCACCGGCACGGGCGGCGCGCCGGTCATCGCCAGCGTGGCGCGCGAGGTCGGGGCGCTCACGGTGGGGGTGGTGACCAAACCCTTCATCTTCGAAGGCAAGCGGCGCATGCAGCAGGCCGAGGAGGGCATCCGGGAGCTCAAGGACAAGGTGGATACCCTCGTGGTCATCCCGAACCAGCGGCTTCTCAGCATTGCCGGCAAGTCCACGACGTTGCTGGAGACCTTCAAGGTGGCGGACAGCGTGGTCACGCAAGCGGTCCGGGGCATCGCCGATCTGATCGTGACGCCCGGGCTCATCAACCTCGACTTCGCCGACGTCCGTACGGTCATGAAGGAGATGGGATTCGCGCTCATGGGCGCGGCCGCGGCCTCGGGCGACAACCGGGCCCTGGAAGCGGCTCAACAGGCCATCTCCAGCCCGCTCCTGGAGGACGTTTCCATCAACGGCGCCCGCGGCGTCCTGATCAACGTCACCGGCGGTCCGGACATGAGCCTGTTCGAGGTCAACGAGGCGGCGACCCTTATCCAGGGTGAAGCTCACGACGACGCGACCATCATTTTCGGCGCCGTCATCGACGAGACCATCGAGGACGAGCTGCGGATTACGGTCATCGCCACCGGGTTCGGCGACGGCGGCGTCCGGCAGCCGGAGGCCGCGCCCGCCGAGCAGAAACAGGCGCCGTCGAACAGGCAGGGCTCGCTCGGGTTGGGTATCAAGGACACCAAGGGCAAGAAGGTCGTTCACCTCGGCACCCTCGAGGATGACGGATTCGGCGAGCCGAGCTGGCACGGAGAGTCGGGAAAGGATTCGGCCGCGTCCCAGACACCCTACGACCTCACCGAGGACGAGGTGGCGGAGGACGACTTCGACATCCCGGCGTTTTTGCGAAAGCGGATGGACTAGCCGTCCCCGCGGCGAAGCAAGAGCAGCGGAAGCGCCCCCCAGACGCCGAGGATCAAGCCGGCCAGGGTCCAGCCCGTCTGAGTGCGCCCGCCGTGTCGGGCGATGATCAGGCAAAGAATGCCGTCGCACAGGTGAATGAAGGCCAGGGTCGCCAGCAACACCTGCGGCCCGAGGTCCGGCTTGATGAAGTAGAGCCCCGAAGCGTAGGCCAGAAGTCCAAGTACGTCCATCGTTCCCAGTTTCCTTGACGGTCGTTCTCAGGGTACTATATTTGAGCACGACCGAAAGATGAATCGACATGACCGTGAGAACGATCGAGTGGCGCGACGGTGAGGTGATTCTCATCGACCAGCGCCGGCTCCCCCGCAAGGAGGTGTACCGGGTCTGCCGCAACTACCGGCAGGTTGCCCAGGCCATTCGCACGATGGTCGTTCGCGGCGCCCCGGCCATCGGCGTTGCCGCCGCCATGGGGGTCGCGCTGGGCGCGCGCCGCATCCAGCATCCCAGGCAGGTTGAAACGGCGATGGAAAGGGTTTTCCGCACGCTGGCCGACACGCGCCCCACCGCCGTGAACCTCCATTGGGCGCTGGCGCGCATGCGGCGGATCCATGAAGAGTACAAGGACGGCGACCTGGAGGTGCTGAAGCGCCGGCTCGAGGAAGAGGCTCTCGAGATATACGAAGAAGACGTCACGGCCAATCGCGCCCTTGGCGGCCTGGGGGCCGGGTTGCTCAAGGATTCCCGGCGCATCCTCACCCACTGCAACGCCGGCGCCCTGGCCACCGCCGGCTACGGGACCGCCCTGGGAGTTCTGCGGGCCATGAAGGAGTCGGGCGCGGCCATCGAGGAAGTGTTCGTGGACGAGACGCGGCCGTTTCTTCAGGGCGCCCGTTTGACCGCATGGGAGCTCGCCAAGGAGGAGATTCCGGTCACCCTCATCACCGACAACATGATGGGCTACGTGATGAACAGCGGCCGGGTGGACGCGGTGGTGGTCGGGGCGGATCGCGTGGCGGCCAACGGCGACGTCGCCAACAAGATCGGCACCTACACGGTGGCGGTGCTGGCCCGCCGGCACGAGGTTCCTTTCTACGTGGCGTGCCCGACTTCCACGGTGGACCTCGATTGTCCATCCGGCGCCGACATTCCCATCGAGCAGCGCAGCCAGGACGAGGTGACGCACATCGCCGGAACCCGTGTCGCTCCTGACGGAGTGAACACCCTGAACCCCGCTTTCGACGTCACCGATCATTCCCTCGTTTCGGCCATCATCACGGAAAAGGCGGTGGTCACGCCGCCGTACGAGCAGAACCTGCGGGCCGTCTGCCGCGGGTAGAAGCAACCGGCCGCGGGTTCCTTCGGCGAGGATACGACGCGATGTCCGTGATCGAGAGACGCGACGAGCTGGAAGCTTTCTTTCACGATGCCGGCAAGCCTCGTGAGCAGTGGCGCGTGGGCACCGAGTACGAGAAGGTCGGCATCGAACGCGACACGGCCAAGGCGCTGTCGTACTCCGGCCCGCGCGGCGTCAGAGTCATCCTCGAGGGTCTCGTAAGCGACTACGGCTGGGAGCCGCAGGAGGAAGGCGGCTTCGTCATCGGGTTGAAGCGCGGCAACCACGCCATCACCCTGGAGCCGGGCGGCCAGATCGAGTTGAGCGGCGAGCCCTGCGACGACATCCACTGCAGCAACGCCGAGTTCTCCCAGCACATCCGTGAGCTGATCGACGTCGCCGGGAAGTTCGACGTGGTGTTTCTGGGTCTTGGGATGCAGCCGTTCAGCCGCGTCGACGAGATCGAGTGGCTGCCCAAGCGGCGCTACCGCATCATGGGGCCGTACATGGCCAAGGTGGGAAGCCTGGGCCATCGGATGATGAAACAGACGGCCACCGTGCAGGCCAACATCGACTACGGCGACGAGACCGACGCCATGGCGAAGCTCAGAACCGCCATGGGGCTGGCGCCGATCATCGGCGCGACGTTCGCCAACTCGCCCGTCTCGGACGGCGAGCCCAACGGCTTCAAGAGCTACCGCGGCCATATCTGGACGCGTACCGACGCCGACCGCTGCGGGCTCCTGGAGTTCTGCTTCTCCCCCGACGCCGGCTTCCATCACTACGTGGAGTACGCCCTCGACGTGCCGATGTACCTCATCGCCCGGGACGGCAACTACCTGGACATGACCGGGGTCCCGTTCCGTCACTTCCTGGAGCACGGGCACCAGGGCCACCGCGCCACCATGACGGACTGGCAGCTTCATCTCACCACGCTGTTCCCCGAGGTGCGTCTCAAGCACTACATGGAGTTCCGCTCCGCCGACAGCCAGGCGCCGGAGTTGATGCCGGCGCTGCCCGCGCTCATCAAGGGCATCTGCTATGACGCCGACTGCCTCCAGGCCGGATGGGACCTGGTCAAGGGATGGTCCTTCGACGAGCGCATGACCGCCTACCACGACTCTCACCGGCTCGGCCCGGCGGCGCGCTTCCGGCGCTACTCCCTGGGCGACCTGGCAAAGGAGATGGTCGACATCGCCTGGGAAGGGCTGGCGCGCCAGCGGGGCTTGAACAAGCGCGGCGAGGACGAGACCATTCATTTGAAGCCCTTGCGCGATCTGGTCCAGCAGGGGTTATGTCCCGCCGACGTGATCCTCTCCAAGTGGCAGGGCGAGTTCCGCCAGGACCTCCGAAGGCTCATCGAGGACAGTTCCTACAAGCTGCCGTGACCCCGCCCGCGGGTCGCGTTCAATTTCAAAACCCATCGGAAACCCCCCTGGACTTTCCGCGCGCTTCGCGCTAGTATCCCACCATCTTTCCGGAAAGCCCCGGAGCGGCCAGGCCAAGCCGGCCGACTCCAGGAGGGGGGAACGGAAAGACGCGAAATGCCGCTTGGATCCGGGGGAGCCGGACCGAGACGGATGAGACATTCTGGCATCTATCGTCTCCAACGGTAGCGGGATGGCCTTCCGGATTGGTCCGGGAGGCTTTTTTTGTTGTGGATGTTCAGCCCGAGGAGGTCTGCCGAATGGGACGGAAAATGACGGTGCCGGAAGTTCGGAGCATGAAGGAGCGGGGCGAGAAGATCGTCTGCCTCACGGCCTATGACTACTGTTTCGCCCGCATCCTGGACGAATCCGGAGTAGACCTCCTTCTGGTCGGCGATTCCTTGGGCTCGGTGGTGCAGGGCCACGACAGCACGCTGCCGGTGACGGTCGACGACATCATCTACCACACGCGCGCGGTGATTCGCGGGCGGAAGCGGGCGCTGGTGGTGTCGGACATGCCCTTCATGACCTTCCAGCTCGGAGTGGACGAGGCCAAGCGCAACGCCGGCCGGCTCATCCAGGAAGGGGGCGCGGAGTCCGTCAAACTGGAAGGGGGGGTGACCCAGGCCGCCACCATCGACGCGCTGGTCAAGATGGGCGTGCCGGTCATGGGCCACGTGGGGCTCACCCCTCAGTCGGTGCACCAGTTCGGCGGCTACCGTATCCAGGGGCGCGGCGAGGCCGACGCCCGCAACATCCTCGACGACGCCTTGGCGGTGGAGCAGTCGGGAGCTTTCGCGGTGGTGCTGGAGGGCATTCCGGTGCAACTGGCGCGCGAGATCACCCGGCGCGTGTCCATCCCGACCATCGGCATCGGCGCCGGCATGCACTGCGACGGGCAGATCCTCGTGGTCCACGACATGCTCGGCCTGTTCGACGACTTCACGCCCAAGTTCGTCAAGCGCTACGCCAATCTCAAGGACACCATCGGCGGCGCGGTGCAGAGCTACATGGAAGAGGTGCGGACCGAGGCGTTCCCGGCGGAGGAGCACACGTTCCACTAGTGTCCTGTCCGTTACCCAACATCCGCGCCATCCCGGAGATGCAGGCATGGAGCGGCCGTGCCCGGCGCGAGGGGAAGCGCATCGTCCTGGTGCCCACCATGGGATACCTGCACGAAGGCCATCTGAGCCTCGTGCGTGAGGCCGGGAAGCACGGCGACTGCCGGGTGGTCTCCATCTTCGCCAATCCCGCCCAGTTCGCTCCCTCCGAGGACTTCGACAGCTACCCGCGGGACCTGGAGCGCGATGTCCGGCTGCTCACGGAGGAGCGGGTGGACCTCCTGTTCAACCCCACGGTCGAGGAAATTTATCCGCCGGGGTATCAGACCTACGTGGACGTGGAAGAGGTCAGCCGGCCGTTGTGCGGCGCCCACCGGCCGGGACATTTCCGCGGCGTCGCCACGGTGGTGCTGAAGCTCTTCAACATCGTGCGTCCCCACGTGGCCGTGTTCGGCCGGAAGGACTACCAACAGCTCCAGGTCATCCGGCGGATGCGCGACGACCTGAACCTGGAGGTGGAGATCGTCGAATGTGACACGGTGCGGGAGGACGACGGCGTGGCCATGAGCTCGCGGAACCGCTACCTGGAGCCGGCCGAGCGGGAGGCCGCGCGTTGTCTGCAAAGCGCCCTGAGCAGGGCCGAGGCACTGGTCCGCGGCGGCGAGACCACGGCCGCGCGGATCCGTGAGGCGGTGGTGGAAGAGATCTCCCGGCAGCCCCTGGCGCGCCTCGAGTACGCCGACCTGCGCGACCCCAGGGAGCTTCGCTCCGTGGACGAGGTCACGGGCCCCACGCTCCTGGCCGTCTGTGCGTGGGTGGGCAAGGCGCGCCTGATCGACAACCGGATCCTGGCGGTGCCGGGCCCGTAGACGGCGCCGCTACTCGCCGAACTCACGGGAGCAGGGCCGACGAACCGGAATACGATCCCATGGCCTCGACCAAGGAAACCGCCGAGAAGACCGTCACCGTCAACCGCCGGGCGCGCCGGGAGTACTTCATCGACGAGTCCTTCGAGGCCGGGATGGTGCTGCTGGGCAGCGAAGTGAAGTCGCTTCGGGACGGCCGCGCCAATCTCGCCGACAGCTACGCCCGGGTCGACAAGGGTCAGGTGTACCTGGTCAACTCCCACATCAGCCCCTATCCGGCGGCCAACATGTTCAATCACGAGCCCACCCGGCCGCGGAAGCTGCTTCTGCACAAGCGCGAGATCATGCGGCTCACCGGAAAGGTCAAGGAGCGCGGCTTGACCCTGATTCCATTGAAGCTATACTTCAAGGACGGACGCGCCAAGGTGGAGTTGGGCCTGGCCCGCGGAAAGAAGCTCTACGACAAGCGCGCCACGGTCAAGGAGAAGATGGTCCGGCGGGAGATGGAACGCTCCATGAAGAGCCGCAGAAGTTGACCGGCGGACCGGGCGCATCATTGGGGGCGATATGGGTTCGACGGGGGTGGGAAGTCAAAGTGGCATGCCGGGGTCCTGCGGCCTCGTCAAAAACGCAGGACTGCAAGTAACTGCAGACGAACACGAGTACGCTCTGGCTGCTTAGACAGCTAGCGTCTTGCCGGCTTTCTCCCGCGGGGTCGGACAAGGCGTCATTCAGCGGGATGGACCGATTCCCCTGCCGGAGGGGATGAGGTCGAGATCCAAACCGGCTGGCCGCGCAAGACCCTGTCGTCGGGACCTTTCGTGGCGAGACTCAAACGGCGACTAAGCATGTAGTCACTTCTGGCGGAAAGCCTTCGGACGGGGGTTCGATTCCCCCCGCCTCCACCAACATCCGGATCATCCCTGTCGATTTACTCAAGGTCCTGAGTAATTTTACTCAGGACCTTGAGTAATCTGCCGTGCCATGTCGTCTCACCCGTGCCCCGGGATGCCTTCGTAGGCGTGCTCGCCCCAGAGGTCCTTCACCGTGCGATCGCGGCCGCAGCTAAACCGGTAGTAGCGGTAGCGAAGCGGGTTGTTCTTGTAATAGTCCTGGTGATAGTCCTCCGCTTCGTAGAACGGCGCGGCGGCGAGAATCGGCGTGACGATGGGGTTGTCGAGTAACTTTTGCGCGGTCTTCTTCGAAGCCTCGGCCAGGGTGCGCTCCTTGTCGTTGGCGACAAACACCGCGGTCGCGTAGGATTGGCCCCGGTCGCAGAACTGCCCGCCGCCGTCGGTCGGGTCCACGGAGCGCCAGAACGCGGCCAGCAGCGTCTCGTAGCTGACCTTGGCCGGATCGTAGGTGATCTCCACCGCCTCGTAGTGCCCCGTGCCTCCGGCCGTGACCTGCCGGTAGGTCGGGTCCTTCGTCTTGCCGCCGGTGTAGCCGGAAACCGTTGAGACGACGCCCGGCACCTTGTCGAAATCCGACTCCACGCACCAGAAGCAGCCGCCGGCGAAGACCGCCTTCTCGAGTTGCTGCGCGCTTGCGGCGTGAGCGATGAGCGAGAGTGCGATAACCGTCAATATGATTCGTTTCATGATTCGCCTCCGTGTACTTCTTCCACGATACCAGAAGCACCCCGTCTCATCACGTCTTGGTCCCAGGGCGTTGAGCCGGGCCGGCGGCCTCGCAGCCCCTCATATCAACGACCTCGACTGGCAGCCGTCGACGTTGATGCAGGCGCCGGAGATCCAGTTGGCCCGGTCCGAGGCGAGGAAGACCACTACGTCGGCCACCTCCTCGGCGGTCCCGAAACGCCCGGCCGGGAGCTCGCGCTGGACGAACGCGGCGATGCCCTCGGGATCTTCCTTCTGGCGTCGGTCCCAGGACCCTCCCGGGAACAGGATCGAGCCGGGAGCGACGCTGTTGACGCGGATGCCGTGGGGCGCGAGTTCGCGCGCCATCTCCTTGGACAGGCTGATCATGGCGGCCTTGGCGGCGTTGTAGGTCATGGGCCCGCCCCACTCGCGTCCGTAGATGGAGGCGATGTTGATGACGCAGCCGCGTTTGCTCTCCTGCATGGCCGGCACCACCAGCCGGCAAAGGCCGAGGGCGGAGAAGAAGTTCAGGGAAAAACCGCGCTGCCAGTCGTCGCCGGACGCGGACAGGTTCCCGCCGGGGCGCGAGCCGCCGACGTTGTTCACGAGGATGTCGGCGGCTTGGTACGCGTCAAGGGTCTCTTCGAACCATGCGCGTGCCACGGCCTCGTCGGTGACGTCCAGGGCCGACGCGAGTACCTCGGCGCCGCACGCACGCAACTCGCGCACGGTCTCGTCGAGATCCTCCCGGCCACGGGCACACAGGCTGAGCCGGCATCCTTCCGCCGCCAGCCCCAGCGCGATGGCCTTGCCGATTCCCCGGCTCGCGCCGGTGATCATCGCAACCCTTCCGGTCAGGCCAAGATCCATGCATGCTCCATGCTGTTTCGCATCCGCCGCTTGCCGGCCGCCGTCACGACGCGGCGTGGGAAGCCTCCCCCTTGCGAGGTTTCCGGAACCCCATCCAGCTCCACTGGTCCGGGTGTTGGCGCACCATCTTCTCGATTTCCCCGACGAACCGGCCGGTGTTCACGCGGAGATCTTCCTCGCGATCCTCGGTTTCGACGAGCTTGAGTTCCGGCTTCACGTGCAGCGTGAGCCGGTCCCGCGCATCCCGGACCATGAAGACCGGGAGCACCGCGGCGCCGGTGCGTTGAGCGATGGTGACGGGCCCCTTGGGCGCGGGCGCCTGACGCCCGAGAAAGCTCACTTCCACTCCCGTGGTCTTGAACTCGTCCGGGACTATCATGACGATCTCGTTTCGCCGTAGCGCCCTGATGATCTGCGCGACGGACTGGCGTCTGGGGCGCGCCGGTATCACCTTGACCCCGGCCCGCGCACAGTAGCCGTTCAGCAGCGAGGCGGAGCGTTCCTCCCGCGGCAGCTTGATCACGACGCTGAAGTCGTAGCCCTGGGCCACAAGCCGGGGGCCGATCATGGTGAAGTTGCCGAAATGGGCGCTGAGCGCGATGACGCCCTTTCTCCGGGCGAGAGCTTCGCGCAGGCGCTCCTCGGCCTTGATCTCGATGCGCGCGCACAGCTCTGGTTTCGTCATGAACAGGGTGGCGAAGGTTTCGACGGCCGCGTAGGTGAAGTTTCTCCAGGCCGCCCGCACCACCGCGTGGCGCTCGGCATGGGTGGGCAACTCCTCGCTCATGGTGCGCTGGAGGGCGTCGTGCATCCGTTCCCGATAACCCCACAGCAGCAGGTAGGTCACCCGGTCCGTGATCCAGGCGATGCACGGCCTTGCGGACGCCGGCAGCCGGCCGAGGCTCGCGACAAGCGCTCGCAGCAGGTATTCACCGGTTCGATAGCGGATGCGGTAGAGTAGGCGGCTGCGTCTGTCGGGTTTCATGCTTGCCCCGGCAGACCTTCTTTCGTTCCCACCCGCCCCAACGCGGACAGCCCCTGGAGGCGCCGGATGATGCCCGGGATCTTCTCCGCCGCGAAATCGATTTCCGTCTCGGTGTTGTAGCGGCTCAGACTGAAGCGGACGGCTCCCTGCAGCCATTGGGGCGGCACCTTCATGGCCCGCAACACGTGGGACGGCTCCACCGAGCCCGCGGTGCAGGCGGAGCCGGTGGAGGCGCAGATGCCGAACTCGTCCAGCAGCACCAGCATCGACTCGCCCTCCAGGTACTCGAAGGCG
This sequence comes from Candidatus Binatia bacterium, assembly GCA_022827045.1. The sequence goes on along the minus strand of JAJDTQ010000193.1, from coordinate 13,394 downwards.
ATGTTGAGGGTGTTCGGCAAGCGCTCCGACTTGCCGCCGTTGATCCGGGCGCCGGGGCAGGTGGCTACGAGCGCGCTTTCCAGCTGGTCGCGCATGCCGCTCAACTGCGCGCGCTCGGCGGCGATGTCCTTACCCGTGAGCTCCGCCGCCTCGCCCATGCCCACGATGCCGGCGACGTTCTCGGTTCCGGCGCGGCGGTTGCGCTCCTGGTGGCCGCCGACGATGAAAGGACGGAGGGTGATCCCTCGCCGCACGTACAGCGCGCCCACGCCCTTGGGCCCGTGAAACTTGTGGGCCGAGACCGTCAGAAGGTCGATGGGGCTGTCTTTCACATCGAGCTCGATCTTGCCCGGGACCTGCACCGCATCGACGTGAAAGGGGATGCCCCGGGCCTTGACGATCTCGCCGGCCTCGCGCACCGGGAAGACGACGCCGGTCTCGTTGTTGGCGTACATGATCGACACCAGCGCGGTGTCGTCGGAGAGGGAATCCCGGAGCTCTTCCAGATCCAGCATGCCGCTCTCGTCCACTCCCAGCCAGGTGACCCGGTACCCCTTCTTCTCCAGGTGCTGCCCCAGTCCCAGCACCGCGGGATGCTCCACCGCCGTCGTAATGAAGTGGCGCTTGTCCGGCGCGCCTTCGAGGATGCCGCGAATGGCGGTGTTGTCACCCTCGGAGCCGCAACTGGTGAACAGCACCTCGACCTCGTCTTCCGCTCCCAGGAGCCCAGCCAGCTGGGTGCGCGCGCGGTCGAGGGCGCGCCCGACCCGGCTTCCGAAGCTGTGGATGCTCGAAGGGTTGCCGTAGAGCTCGGTGAGGTAGGGCGCCATGGCCTCGTAGACCTGCGGCGCGATGCGCGTGGTGGCGTTGTTGTCGAAATAGATGACGTCGGACATGGCGTGTTCCGTGGGAGAACGGCTTGCCGGCGGGCATCGAGCCGTTCCGGGCTGCTGCCTCAGACCACGAACGAGGCGCCGCAGCCGCAACTGCGTTTCACATTGGGATTCTGGAACACGAAGGCCGCCTCCATGAGCGTTTCCCTGTAATCGAGCTCGGTGCCGCCCAGGTACAGCAGGCTCTTGAGATCCACGATCACCTTGGCTCCCTCGTGCTCGAACACCCGGTCGGTGGGCCTGGGGTCGTCGAGATCCATCTTGTACTGGAGGCCGGAACAGCCGCCGCCCACGACCTTGAGGCGCAGGCCGGTCAGGTCCCGCTCGTCCTGGTCGAGCAGCTCCTTGATCCGGTTGGCCGCCGATTCCGTTATCTGGACTTCTGTCGCCATTGCCCTTATCCGTGTGCTCCCGCCGACCGCTTGGCATAGAGCGGCGACAGTCCGCGCAGCCGGGTGACCTCCTCCTCCACCCGGTCCAGGACGTAGTCCACCTCTTCCTCGGTGTTGAAGCGTCCCAGGCCGAAGCGAAGGGAGCCGTGGGCGAGGTCCTCCCTGACGCCCATGGCCTTGAGCACATGGGAGGGCTCCAGCGCCGCCGACGTGCACGTGGAGCCGGAGGAGACCGCGACGTCGTTGAGTCCCATGATCAACGATTCGCCTTCCACGTAGCCGAAGGCCACGTTGAGGTTTCCGCACAGGCGTTCCGTGGGATGCCCGTTCAGGTGAAGCTCGTCGAGACGCGAGAAGAGGCCGGTCTCCAGACGATCGCGTAACCGGCTGATGTGCGGCAACTCGGTGGCCATTTCCTCGCGGGCGATCTCGCAGGCCTTGCCGAACCCGACGATGCCGGGAACGTTCAGGGTGCCCGACCGCATGCCTCCCTCGTGGCCGCCGCCGTGGATGGTGGGGCTCAGGCGCGCCGCCGGTTTTCTTGCGCTGACATAGAGCGCGCCGACGCCCTTGGGCCCGTGAAGCTTGTGGGCGGTCATCGAAAGCAGGTGAACCCCCCAAGCCGCCACGTCGACGGGCATCTTGCCCACCGCCTGGGTGGCGTCGGTATGGAAGAGGATCCCGTGCTCCTCGGCGATGCGGCCGATCCCCGCCAGCGGCTGGATGGTGCCCACCTCGTTGTTGGCCAGCATGATGGAGATGAGCAGCGTCTTGTCGTCGATGGCGGCGCGCAGCCTGTCCATGTCCACCGTGCCGTAGGCGTCCACGGGCAGGTAGGTCACGCGATAGCCCTGCCGTTCCAGGAACTTGCAGCAGTCCAGCACGGCCTTGTGCTCGGCCGCGCAGGTGATGATGTGGTCTCCGCGGTCCCGGTGAAGCTCCGCTACGCCCTTGATGGCGAGGTTGTCCGATTCCGTCGCCCCGGAGGTGAAGACGATTTCCTTGGGAGCGGCGCCGATCAGGTTGCCGATGTGCTTCCGCGCCTGGTGCACGGCCGCTTCCGCCTCCCATCCGAAGGCGTGCTTGCTGGCCGAGTTCCCGAACTGCTCGGTGAAGAAGGGCAGCATGGCATCCACCACCCGCGGGTCCACCGGCGTCGTCGCATGATTGTCGAAGTAGATTGGCAGATTCATGGATCTAGTGTCCTATCCTCCAAGCCTTAAAATTTAGGCCCGAAGCCGCGCGAATGTCAAGAAAGCGTCGCCGTCGGCGCAGGGCCCGCGCACAGACTCTTCAGGTACCGGCCGGTGGCGGATTCGGCGACCTCCATCACCTCCTCTGGCGTGCCCGCGGCCACCACGTAACCGCCGTTCTCGCCGCCCTCGGGACCGAGGTCGACGATGTAGTCGGCGCACCTCAGGAAGTCCGGATTGTGCTCGATGGCGATGACCGTGTGGCCCGATTCCACCAGGCGGTCGAGTATCTCCACCAGCCTGCCCACTTCCTCGAAGTGCAGCCCGGTGGTGGGTTCGTCGAACAGGTACAGTGCCTTGCCGCCGGAACTCTTGCCCAGCTCCCGCGCCAGCTTGACGCGCTGCGCCTCTCCTCCGGACAGGGTGGTGGCCGGCTGCCCCAGCCGCAGGTAGCCCAATCCCACCTGCCACAGGCTCTCCAGCCGCCGTCGCAGCAGCGGGACGTTGCCGAGGAAGTCCAGGGCTTCGGCGACGGTGAGGTCGAGAACGTCGGCGATGCTGGCGCCCTTGTAGAGGATCTCCAGGGTTTCCCGGTTGTACCGTCGCCCGCCGCAGACGTCGCAGGTGACCGACACGTCCGGCAGGAACTGCATCTCGATGTCCACGGTGCCGGCTCCGAGGCAGGCTTCGCAGCGCCCGCCCGCGGCGTTGTAGGAGAAGCGCCCGGGACCGTAGCCGCGCAGACGCGCCTCGGGAAGGCGCGCGAAGAGGTTGCGCAGGGGATCCAAGAGCCCGCCGTAAGTGGCCGGGGTGGAACGGCTGCTGCGCCCGATAGAACCTTGATCCACGTAAAGGACCCGGTCGAAGGCCTCGAGCCCGGAAACCACGGCGGAGGCCGGCGATTTCCTCGTGGACGGCCTTGACCCATTTCGCGCCACGGGCGTTGCAACGGGTCGCCGTTGCTCCCGCGCCGCGAGATAAAGGCTATCCACCACCAGGCTGCTCTTGCCCGAGCCGGAAACCCCGGTGACACACGTCATGAGCCCGATGGGGAAACCAACGTCGATGTTCTTGAGGTTGTGGCGGTTGACGTTCCGGAGCGAGAGAATGCCCGATTCCGCGCGGCGTGCCCGTGATGCCGGGGGCGCGGTGCCGGCCAGATAGGGGCCCGTCCGGGAGGCGGGGCTGCGGCGCACCTGCTCCACGGTGCCGGCCGCCAGCACCTCGCCGCCCGCCGCGCCGGCGTCCGGGCCCATGTCGATGACGTGGTCGGCCGCCATGATCACGTCCCGGTCGTGTTCCACCACCAGCACCGTGTTGCCCGCGTCCCGGAGCTCCCGCAGGATGCCGAGGAGCCGCGCGGTGTCCCGCGGGTGGAGGCCCACCGTCGGTTCGTCCAGCACGTAGATGACACTCGACAGGCGGGCGCCGATATGGGCGGCGAGCCGGATCCGCTGGCACTCGCCCCCCGACAGGCTGTCGGACGACCGCTCCAGCGACAGGTAGCCGAGCTCCAGCTTCAGCAAGGTGTCGGTGCGTTCCCGTATCTCGCGGAGGACGCTGCCCGCCACCTCGGTCTCGCGCTCCCCGAGGTCGATGTCTTCGATGAAGCGGCCGAAGTCCGTCAGGGGCAGGGCCGACACCTCTCCGATGTTCATGCCGTCAATGCGCACCAGGAGACTTTCGTCCCGGAGCCGGGTGCCGGCGCACTTCGGGCAGGGTTGTCGGATGCCGTCAGCGGCGCCGGCAACGCTCCGGAACCGTCCCCCGGTCCGTGTGCCGAGGCCGTTGCAGGCGGGGCAGGCGCCGTGTGGGCTGTTGAAGGAGAAGAGCTGCGGCACCGTTTGCGGGAACGGCGCGCCGCAGTCCAGGCAGGCGGACCTTTGGGTGTAGCGGCGGGACTCCCGGGCGTGAGCATCGTGCACGTCGATCTTCACCACCTCGTTCCCGTGCTTCAGCGCCACTTCGATGGAGTCGGCGAGCCGCTTGGCGACCCCGTCCCTCATCGCCAGACGGTCCACCACCAGGTCCGCCACGGCGGGCGGCTCCGAGTCCGGCAGGTCGGCCAACTCCACGATCTCGCCGTCCACCTTGATGCGCACGAACCCGGCACGCAGCACCGCGTCGACCTGTTTCCGGTACGCGCCGGCGTCGTTGCAGCGGAGCGGCGCCAGCACCTGGATGCGGGTGCCGGAAGGGAGCTTCAGCAGGTCGTCGACCATCTGCTGGATGGTATGCACCGTGATGGCGCGGCCGCAGCGCCGGCAGTGGGGCTGGCCGACGTGGGTGAAAAGCAACCGCAGGTGATCGTGTATCTCCGTCAGGGTCCCGACCGTCGACCGGGGGTTTTCGTGGAAACGGCGTTGAGGCACCGCGATGGCCGGAGAAAGCCCCTGAATGGAGTCCACGTCCGCCCGCGCCAGCGGGTTCAGCAGCTGCCGCGCATAGGTGGACAGGGACTGCATGTAGTGGCGCTGCCCCTCGGCATAGACCGTGTCGAACGCCAGCGAGGACTTGCCCGAGCCGGAAACCCCGGTGACCACCACGAGCTTGCCGCGGGGAATCTCGACGTCGACGTTCTTGAGGTTGTGGACGCGGGCGCCCTTGACAACGATGTTCATGACCCGCGGCTCGAGTTACGCCCAGTCCGACCTGCGCCGCCGCGCCAGCTCCGCCGCCAGCAGGATCGCCTGCTTCATGCTGCGGGCATCGGCCACGCCTTTGCCGGCGATGTCATAGGCGGTGCCGTGGTCCACCGAGGTCCGTATCAGGGGGAGCCCCAGGGTCAGGTTGACGCCGTCGGTGAAGTGCAACAGCTTGAAAGGCCCGAGTCCCTGGTCGTGGTACATACAGATAACCGCGTCGTACTCCCCGGCCGCGGCGCGGTGGAACAGGGAATCGGCGGGGACCGGACCGGCGACGTTCATGCCCCGAACCGCACAGTCGCGCACCGCCGGCCGGATCACCCGGCGCTCCTCCTGCCCGAACATGCCGGACTCGCCCCCGTGGGGGTTCAGCGCGGCGACGGCCAACCTCGGTTCCGCCACGCCGAACCACTGCCGGAGGGCACGGTGGGTGATCTCGATGGTGTTGCGGACGCGCCCGCGGGTCAGCGCCGCGGCCACCTCCGTCAGCGGCAGATGCACCGTCACCAGCACCACCTTGAGGCGCGCCCCGTACAGCATCATGCGCACCTCCCGCGTGCGCGTGAGATCCGCCAGCAGCTCGGTATGCCCGGGCCAGGCGTGACCGGCGTCGTTGAGCGCTTTCTTGCTGATGGGCGCCGTGGCCATGGCGTCGGCAACGCCGGTCCGAACGAGGTCCACGGCCCGCAGGATGTAGCGGTAGGATGCCTCGCCCCCGCTCCGGGTCGGGCGGCCGGGGCGGCAGGCCGAAGGATCGAGGCGGGTGACGGATTCCACCCGCACGGCGTCGTCCGTGCGGGTTGCGGGTTCAAGGTCGTGGACCGGCCATCGGGGCGCGCGGGCACGTTCCAGCGATAGCGCATCACCCACGATCACCACCCGGCAGGCGCGCCGCACCGCCGCGTCCCGCGCGGCCTTGACCGCCACCTCGGGTCCGATGCCCGAAGGATCGCCCATGGTTACGGCCACGACGGGTTTGGACATGGCGATGTTGCGCGTCGGCTGACTGCGGGTGGGCTACTGCGCGGGCGTGCCGCGTTCCAAGGGCTGGTCCAGGGGCACGTCGTCATCGTCGCCGGCTTCGGTGGTGAACAGCGGTATGCCGAACAGCTTGACCCGCTTTCGGTCGCCGACGACCCCCGTCGGGTCGGGTATGAGTTCTTCCTGATAGATGTAGGTCGCCGGGTTGAGATAGTCCCAGAAGCCCTTGTCTTCCCGGTCCTCGGTGGCCGTGGCCATCAGACTCCCGACCGTGCCGCGCTCGGCCTGCTGCGCCTCGAAGGCGTAGCCGTCGAGCTTGACCTCCACGCGGTGCTTCTTGCGCAGGTCGGTCTTGAGCCACTTGGCGAATCTCTCCTGCAAGGTCTTGTTGTAAAGCTCGTCCCGCACCTTCTCCGAAACCGTCTCGAACGGCAGCCGTTCGCCGCCCTCCCGGTCCTCCGCCCGGACCAGGTGGTACCCCAGGCTCGTGCGGACCGGTTCGCTCACCTCGCCCTTCTTCAGGGCGACGGCGACACGCGCCAAAGAATCGGGCAGGTCCTCGGGCTTGACCCAGCCGATATCTCCGCCCTCCGTGGCGCCCGCTCCCTGGGACCGGGCGGTGGCCAACGCGGCGAAGTCCCCGCCCTCCAGAATCTGCCGGCGCAACTCTTCGATGCCTGTCCTGACAGCCTGTTCCTGCTCCGGCGAGGCGCCCTCGTCCACCGGCAGCATGAGATGGCGGAGACGGACCTTGAGCTCGGTGCGGTACGAGTCCGGGTTGGCGTCGTAGTAGCGCCGCGCGTCCAGCATGGTGATGTGGACCCGTTTCCTGACGTTGCGCTGGATCAACTCGTCCTGCTCGATGCGGCCGCGAACTTCGTCGCGGTACTGGGCCAGAGTCTTGCCGTCCCGCTTCAGGAGGGCGGCAAACTGTGCCGGAGACAGCTCGTTCCGTTCCCTGACGGCCCGTATGAACCTGTCGATGTCGGCGTCGCGCACCCGGATGCCCGTGTTCCGCACCTCGGTCCGGATGAGCTCGTAGGTGATGAATTCCTCCACCCACTGCTTGGGCACGCGGCCGGCCGTCAGTTCATCGAGCTTGACATCCCGGTTCAGCCTGTCGCGGGCGAACTTCCGCATATCCGAGAATGTGTGGGGAACGCCGTTCACCACCACGACGATCTTCTCCACCAGGCTTCCGGAAGACGGTCCGGGGAAGATCACCAGGAGGGCAAGGATGGCGGCCGTTTTCACGAGACAGGACACGGAAAACAACATACCCCCCTAACCGACCGCGTGCAATAACTCGCAGGCCTCGTCGATCAGCCCGGGCCAGTCGGCATGGTCCGGGCTGAAGGAAAGGCGCCCCTCCGGCGAGAACCGGAAGCGCCGGGGGTCCTCTTCCGCCAGCCTGAGCAGCCGCTCCACGTTGAGCCTGGAGGTGGCGTGGAAGTTCAGCGACAGGCGGCCGCCCTGGTAGATGATCTGGGTCGCCAGGGAGCCGATGAGGGCGTGCCTCAGCTTCATGACCCTGAAGAGGTTCTCCACGACTTCAGGGTGGTTGCCGTAGCGGTCGCGGATCTCGTCCCTGATCTCCGTCAGTTGTTCGGGATTGTCCAGGTTGGCCAGGCGCTTGTAGAAGAGCAGGCGCTGGTTGGCGCTGGGTATGTAGTCGTCCGGGAAATACGCCGGGATCCCCAGCCGGATCTCCGGCTCGACGCTGACCGTGCGTTCCTCCCCCTTGAGCTCGTGAATGGTCTCTTCCATCATCTGGGTATAGAGCTCGAAGCCCACCGCCGCGATCTGGCCGGACTGCTCGCGTCCCAGCAGGTTGCCGGCGCCGCGGATCTCCAGGTCGTGCAGCGCCAGCTTGAAGCCGCTCCCCAGCTCGTCCAGCTCCTGCAGCGCCCGCAGCCGCTTTTCCGCGTCCCGGGTCACGGTGCCGCTTCCGGGCAGCAACAGATAGGCATAGGCGCGCCGCGACGAACGCCCGACCCGGCCGCGCAGCTGATAGAGCTGGGCCAGACCGAAGCGGTCGGCGCGGTTGATGATGATGGTGTTGGCGTTGGGATAGTCCAGACCGGACTCGATGATGGCCGAGCACACCAGCACCTGGGCCTCGTTCTCCTGGAACAGGCTCATGTTCTTCTTGAGCTCGGCGGGCTTCATCTGCCCGTGGGCCACGGCGACCCTCGCCTCGGGCACCAGGTCCATGATCTTCTGCCCGACGCGCTGGATGCTCTCCACCCGGTTGTGCAGGAAGAACACCTGTCCTTCGCGGTTGATCTCCCGCAGGATGGCGTCGCGGATCATTCCCTCGTCGTAACGCGTGACATAGGTGCGCACCGCGAGCCGGTTGGGAGGCGCCGTTTCGATAACGCTCAGGTCGCGGATGCCCACCAGTGACATGTGCAGGGTCCTGGGGATGGGCGTGGCGGTGAGACTCATGACGTCCACGGTGTAGCGGAGCTTCTTGAGTTTCTCCTTGTGGCTCACGCCGAACCGGTGTTCCTCGTCGATGACAACGAGGCCGAGGTTCTTGAAGGCCACGTCGCTCTGCAACAGGCGGTGGGTGCCGATGACGACGTCGATGAGGCCGGCGGCGAGGTCCTTGAGGGACTGCTGCACGGTCTTGCCGGTGACGAAGCGGCTGAGGCTCTCCACCCGCACCGGGTAGGGGTCGAAGCGGGTGCGGAAGGTCTCCAGGTGCTGCTGCGCGAGGATGGTGGTGGGGGCCAGCACCGCCACCTGCTTGCCGTCCATCACCGCCATGAAGGCCGCCCGCATGGCCACCTCGGTCTTCCCGTAGCCCACGTCGCCGCAGATCAGCCGGTCCATGGGCTTGCTGCCGGTCATGTCCTTCAGGGACTCGGCGATGGCCTGCTCCTGGTCCGGCGTCTCCTCGTACTCGAAGGCGGCTTCGAACTCGCGGTACGCCTGGTCCGGGGCAGGGAAGCTGTGCCCCTCGTGCAACTCCCGGCTGGCGTAGACCCGCAGCAACTCCTTGGCCATGGCGACGATGGATTTCTTCGTCCTGGCCTTGAGCCTGAGCCATGAGGTGCCGCCCAGCCGGTCCAGCACCGGCGTGGCGCCGTCGGCGCCGATGAACTTCTGCACCAGGTTGATGCGGTCGATAGGCAGGTAGAGACGGTCGCCCCCCTGGTACTCCAGGTGCAGGAACTCCCCCTCGGTTCCCGCCACCTTGAGGTACTTGAGACCGCGGTAGATGCCGATGCCCTGGTCCAGGTGCACTACCACGTCGTCCTGCCGCAGCTCGCTCAGACTGGTGATGAAATGGCTCGGGGTCTCGCGCTTGCGCACGGAGCGGTCCCGCTTCCTGCGGCCCCACAGCTCCTCCAGCGTGATGATGATGAGCCGCTGGTCGGGGATGCGAACTCCCTGGGTCAAACCGCCCAACAGGATCACCGGGCCGTTGGCGGGGTCGCAGGCCACCTCGTGGAAGGGCCGCTCCGATACCGGGAGGTCCACCTCGTAGTAGGCCAGCAGTTGCTGCAGCCTTTGCGCGTCGCCTGGATGCGTGCTCACGAACAGCACCCTTTGGTCTCGCCACCCGTTCAGATGCTCCACCAGTGGCGCCAGGGAGCGTTCCGCCCCCTGCTGCGTGGTGAGCTCGTTGTGCAGGTCGGCGTTGGTGTAGGAGCGCACGGACAGCGTCGTCGTGGCGTCCTCGGCGGAGGCGAGAACGTCCAGGCTCTCGCCGTGGATCTGGCGGAAGGCTGCCGTCTCCTCGCGCCAGCCGTCCGGGTCGAGATAGAGGGTCTCGGCACGGGGATGGAAGCGGCCCTCGGCCGCGGCCTTCTCCGCCCGCTGCTCCACCAGCTTCCGGAACCGTTCGAGCTCCTCCTCCACCCGGGCGGGTTGATCCCACCAGAGGACGCCGTTGCGCGGAAGGTGGGCGAGGACCGACGGCAGTGGGCGGTCGTGGAAGTAGGGGACCAGGAACTCCATGCCGGCGAACCGCACGCCCTCCCGCACCGACTCCAGCAGCGCGCGCTTGTCCCGCCGCGTGAAGCCGAGATCGTCCGCCCGCTCCTCGATCCGCGCCAGCGTCTCCCGGTCGGTCCGCGCCCCCGAGGCGAACTCCTTGACGGGCAGCAGCAATAGCTCGCCGCGCCGCGACCGGGAGCGCTGGGTGCGGGCGTCGAACTCGCGGATGGAGTCGATGCGGTCGTCGGCGAACTCGATGCGGACGGGCTGCTCGCTCGCCGGCGGGAAGAGGTCCACGATGCCGCCGCGCACACTGAAATCGCCGCGTTCCTCCACCAGCGGCGCGCGGGTGAAGCCCAGGTCGGAGAGCTGCCACAGGAGTTTCTCGCGGTCGACTGCCTGGCCTTCGCCGTAGTGCGCGCCGCCAAGGCTTTCCCTGGGGATCACGCGTTGCAGCACCGCCGCCGGGGTCGTCACCAGCACCGGCGCCCGCTGCTCGGCCAGCCGGTGGAGGCCCTCCATGCGCGCCGCCATCTGATCGGGATGCGACGACAGGCTCTCGAACGGCAGGATGTCCCAGCCCGGGAACAGGTGAAGGCGCCGCTCCAGCGCAGGAGCACCGTCCTCCTCGCCGAGAAAGAAGGCAAGATCGAGAAAGAGGCGCTCCGCTTCCTTCACCGTGGGCGCCAGCACCACCAGGGGACCGTCGAGATACCGCGCCGCCACGGAGACCGCGTAGGCCTTGGCGCTGCCCTGCAGGCCGGAGATCCGCTTTTCGCCGCGCCACTCGTGGGTGAGGAGCCGCGAGATCTTGTCGTCGAGTGAAAGGAACGCCACCGGGCCGGTTACCTCGCAAGGAACGGTGGGGGAGTGTAACCGAAGCAAGGCGGCGCCCGCAAACCAGCTTCCCTGGACTTCGCCGCCGCCGGTACGTTACAGTTCATCGCAGCCGGAGACCACACATACACCCCACGGAAAAGGACCCCCCGACATGGCAAAGACGAACCCGAGGATCGCGAGCGCGGCGCGGAAAATTCCGGAACGGGCCTATCCGGACCTTCACGAGCATCTCCGCCGCCTGGATGACGCCGGCCTGCTGATTCGCGTGGACCGGCCCGTCGACAAGGACCAGGACATGCATCCGCTGGTGCGCTGGCAGTTCCGGGGAGGCATCAAGGAACGGGACCGCAAGGCCTTCTTGTTCGAGCAGCCGGTGGATGCCAAGGGGAAGCGCTACGACATCCCGGTGGCCATCGGCGTGTTGGCGGCCAACCGGCGCATCTACCGCATCGGCCTGGGGTGTGACGAGGACACGGACATCAATGCCCTGTGGGCCGACGCCAAGACCCATCCCGTGGAGCCGGTGGAGATCCCGTCCTCGCACGCGCCGGTGCACGAGGTGGTCTTTTCGGGGGCGCAGCTCAAGAGCCGGGGGCGGGGCATGGACGGCATCCCCGTGCCCATCTCCACGCCCGGCTGGGACAACGCGCCGTACGTGAGCGCGGCCCATTTCGTGTCGCGCGACCCGGACAGCGGCGTGCACAACATCGGCACCTACCGGGCCATGATCAAGGCCCGGGACCGGGTCGGATGCAATCCGTCCATCGAGCTGGGGCAGGGGATCTACCGTCATTGGCTCAAGTACCGGGAACGGGGCGAGAAGATGCCGGTGGCGCTGTGCATCGGCGGCGTCCCCGCCATCTCCTACGTGGCCGCGCAGAAGCTCGCCTACGATCTCGACGAGTTCTCGGTGGCGGGGGGGTTGGTGAAGGCGCCCATCCGGGTGACACCTGCGCGCACGGTGCCGGTCATGGTGCCGGCGGACGCGGAGATCATCGTCGAGGGCTTCGTCTCCACCGAGTGGCTGGAGCCCGAGGCGCCCTTCGGCGAGTCCCACGGCCACGTGAACCCCAAGGAGTACAACCCGTTCATGGAGGTGACCTGCATCACCCGCCGCCGGGACGCCGTCCTCTGCTCCATCATCAGCCAGGTGACGCCGTCGGAGTCCAGCGTGATCAAGAAGATGGCCTACGAGCCTCTCTACCTGGAACATCTCCGGGACGGCATCGGGGTCAAGAGCGTCGTGCGGGTGATGCTCCACGAGCCCCTGACCGCCACCCAGAAGCTCACGGTGATCCAGATGCGCAAGCCCAGTCCCGCGGAGGTGTGGCGCGCGCTCATGGGGGCGGTGGCCTTCCGTCCCTCCATGTCCAAGATCGTCATCGCGGTGGACGAGGACATCGACCCGGACAACCTCGACGCCGTCTTCTGGGCCATGGGGTACCGCTCCAAGCCGCACCGCGACGTGCAGATCATGCACGGCATGGACGTGGGCCACGCCCCCCGGCATGACGCGCGCGGCTCCGCCGACGACTCGTGCCTGCTTTGGGACGCCACCCTCAAGGAGAAGCTGCCGCCCATCTCCCTCCCCACCCGGGAGTACATGGAGCGGGGCCGGAAGCTCTGGGAGGAGCTGGGGCTGCCGGAGCTGGAGCCCCAGTCACCCTGGTTCGGCTACTCGCTCGGGGACTGGAACCAGGAGCTGGAACAGGAAGCCGCCCTGGCCACGCGCGGGGAGTACTGGAAGACCGGGACGAAGATCGCACGCCAGCGCCGCTCGACGAAAGACATCCTGCCGAACGAGTCCTTCTACGGCGAGGACGAGGACTGACCGGGAGGTCCCATGGACTACAAGACGCTCAAGTGGGCGGTGCACGACAACCCGCTGCGGTCGGGAGAGCCCTGTATCGGCGTCGTTACCCTGAGCCGTCCGGAGCAACTCAACGCGGTGGATCCGCTGATGCGGCTGGAGCTCGACGCCCTGTGCAACGAGATCGCCCGCAACTCGGTCCTCAAGGTGGTGATCCTCACCGGCGAGGGCCGCGGTTTCTGCGCCGGCGGGGACCTCACCTCGGAGGGCGCGGTGCTGGGCGCCTTCGAGGGCTCCAGCGGCATCGAGGGCCCCTACAAGGAGTTGGCGGAGTATTTCCTGAACGATCTCCGGCACCGGGTGCTGCAGAGCGCCATGCGCAAGCTGGAGGACCTGCCGCAACCCACCATCGCGGCGGTCAACGGTCCGGCGGTGGGCGTGGGGCTGGAGATGACCACGTTGTGCGACATGCGGCTCGCGTCCGACAGGGCGCGCTTCGGGGAGGTGGCGGTGCCCGCGGGGTTCGTTCCCGAGAGCGGCGGCTCGCGCAACCTGCCCAAGCTCGTGGGCATCGGGCGGGCCATGCGCCTCATCCTCACGGGCGAGATCATCGACGCGCAAGAGGCGTTGCGCATCGGGCTGGTGGACGAGGTGGTGGCTCACGACAAGCTGATGGAGGAGGCCTTTTCCCT
>JAJDTQ010000219.1 GCA_022827045.1 Candidatus Binatia bacterium | reverse complement strand
CCTCGGGAGACTCGAAGAAGACATCCACGTCATCGCCGAGCGCCACCTGCAGTGTTCCGTCGCGGTCCTGGAACTCCTGAACCGAAATGCGGCCTTCGGTCTTGTAGCCCACGTCCACGACCACGTGGGTGGGGTTGACGTCAACCACCTTGCCGGTAACCACTCCGCCGGGCTTTACCGCCTGCAGACTCTCCTCGAACAGCGACTGAAAGTCGTCCTCGGTGGCCGAGGTCTCCTGGTTCTCCGAAGTATCCTGGTTCTCCGAAGCCTCCCGGATCTCCGAAGTCCCCTGCGTCTCCGAAGTATCCTGGGCCTCCGGGGGTTCCTGGACCTGTGCGGTCTCCTCGCTCTTGTTTTCCTCACCTTCCGTCATGAAACAATTCTCCCATTCTCATTTGATTTCGCGTTCACTTCTTCCAGAATTTTCGCAACCACCGCCGCCACCGGCAGGCGGGTCGAGTCGATGAGGACCGCGTCATCGGCCTTGCGCAACGGCGCCACGGCGCGCTCCTTGTCGCGCCGGTCCCGACGCATGACGTCCGCCAGGGTCTGTTCCAGCGTCAACGCCGGATCCCGCCCGGCGAGCTCCCTGAAACGCCTTTGGGCACGTGTTTCCGGAGACGCGTCCAGGTAGATCTTCACCTCGGCTTCGGGGAACACCACGGTTCCCATGTCGCGGCCCTCGGCGACGACGCCCCCGCTGCGCCCCATGGAGCGCTGCAGGTCAGCCATCCGGCGCCTCACGATGCCGATGCCCGATACCTGGGACGCCATCTGCCCGACCTCCGCCGTACGGATCTCGCCACTCACGTCCGTCCCGTCCAGCATCACCGCCTCGTCGGCGCCGAGATCCACGACCGTGGTCTCCAGAATCCCTTCCAGGGCGCCCTCGTCCGACGGATCCGCGCCGCGTCGCATGACCTTCCATGCCAGCGCGCGGTACATGGCTCCGGTATCCATATAGCGGTATCCGAGACGCTTCGCCACGGCCTTGGCAACCGTGCTCTTGCCGGCGCCGGCCGGGCCGTCGATGGCCACGATCAACTATCCTATCCTCACTTGACAGCGGGCACAACCGGTGCCTTGGAGCCCTTACCTCATTAATTGCTGATTTTCCCTAGGCTTTCGAAAAAACCGGGGAACGATACCCTGACACAATCCTCGTTCGAGAGCGAGATCCCGCCCGGCGTCGACAAACCGGCAACCGCCAGCGCCATGGCCACGCGATGGTCGTCGTGGCTTTCCACCGCGGCGCTCTTGAGTTCACCGGCGCCCTCCACCATCACATCGTCGCCGCGCACTTCCGTCCTCACGCCCATCTTCGCGAGCTCGCCGGTCATGGCGGCGATACGGTCCGACTCCTTGAAGCGCAGCTCGCCGACATCCCGAAACAGCGTGGTCCCTCCGGCCAACGCCGCGGCCACGAACAACACCGGATACTCGTCGATGGTGCGGGGCGCGAGCTCGGCATCGACCTCGGTCCCGTGAAGCTCGCCGCCGCGTACGCGGAGGTCGGCCACCGGCTCACCCGCCTCCTCCCAGGAACGCGTCACCTCGATGTCCGCGCCCATGGCCCGCAAGACATCGATCACCCCGGTACGCGTGGGATTGCAGCCCACCGCCAGGATGGACACGTCCGATCCGGGTATGGTGGCGGCAGCCACGGCGATAAACGCGGCAGAGGAAACATCGCCCGGGACCTTGAGCCGTGTCCCAAAAAGCTCCTGCCCGCCCTTGACCGCCACCGTCCGGCCGTCGCGCTGCACCAGGGCGCCGAAACCCCGCGCCATGATCTCCGTATGGTCCCGGGAACGGTACGGTTCCTCGACGCGGGTCTCTCCCCGTGCCTGGAGGCCCGCCAGCAGCACCGCCGACTTCACCTGGGCGCTGGCCACCGGCGAGGCGTAGTCGATTCCGTGGAGCGGTTGGCCGTGAATCTCGAGGGGGGCGCGCCCCTCATTTCCGGCCACCCGGCCTCCCATGCGCGTCAGCGGCTCGATCACCCGTTTCATCGGACGGGTGCGGAGGGAATCGTCGCCGTCGAGGATGGCGTCGAAGGGCCGCCCCGCCAGGAGTCCCGCCAGCAACCGCATGGTGGTCCCGGAATTGCCGCAGTCGATGGTTTCCCGCGGCGCCTGCAGTCCGTCCCACCCGCTACCCTCGATGCACAGGGTGCCGCCCTCGCGGCGGAAGGTCACCCCCATGCGCCTGAACGCGGCCACCGTGCTCGAGTTGTCGGCCCCGCGGGACATGTTTTCGATGCGGGTCTCGCCTGATGCCACCGCCCCCATGATGACCGCGCGATGCGCGATGGACTTGTCTCCCGGAACCTCCAGCTCGCCTCTCAGGGGACGCACCACCTGTTCGACCCTGACGGTCATCCGCGAACTCCTACGTGATCCTCTTCCGGGTGGCCAACGCCCGCTCGAACTCCCGTTCCAGCCCCGGTCCGTCGTTCCGGCGCACGTACTCCGCGAAGCGCTCGATGCCCCGGGCGTATTCCCGGAGGCCCTTCAGCACCGCCTCGCGATTGAGCAGGCAGATGTCTCGCCACAGTTCCGGCCGGCCGGCCGCGATGCGCGTCGTGTCCCTGAATCCCGAGCCGCAGTATTCGGCTAGGTCGAGCGAACCCACCCTGGTGCGCTCCAGGGCGTTCACCAGCGCGGAAGCCGCGACGTGGGGAAGATGGCTGACAACGCCCAGGACCCGGTCGTGGACCGCGGCGTCCATGGTCTCGACCTTGGCTCCCACCCGGCGCCAGAACGTCCGCAGCTTCTTCACGGCGGCAGGGGCGCTCTTCGCGGTGGGGGTGATGATGCAACGGCGGCGGACGAACAGGTCGGCCCTCGCCGCATCGGGCCCCCACTGATCGCTGCCGGCAATGGGATGGGCGCCCACGAACGGCGGTCCCGCTTTCAACAGCCGGTCCATGTCCGCCACCACCCGGCGCTTGACGCTGCCGACATCGCTGATGAGGCATCTCCGGTGCAGGCGCGGCAGAAAAGACCGCGTCAGGGGGGCGATGGCGCTGACCGGCGTGGCCAGCACCAGGAAGTCGGTGTCCTCGGGAAAGTCGCCGGCATCCAGGAAGTAGCGGTCGAGGATGCCGATCCGCTTGCCCCGGCGCAGCGTCGTCTCGTTGCGGCCGTATCCCACGACCCGTTCCACCAACCCCCGCTCCCTCGCGGCCAGCGCCAGGGAGCCGCCGATGAGCCCGACGCCCGCGATCACCATGGTCCGAAACATCAGCCGGCGGCGCCTCCTTCAAGAATTCGTTCCAGACAGTCCAGGAACCTGCGGTTCTCGTCCGGGGTCCCCACGGTCACCCGCACGTGCTCGGGAAACTCCGGGCCCACGGGCCGTACGATGACCCCCCGGCGCAGCATCGCTTCGAAGACGCCGGCCACCGGTCCGACTCGCACCAGGATGAAGTTGGCCTGGCTCGGGACCCACTGGACTCCCAGGGCCGTAAGACGCTCGCCGACGAATGCCAGACCCTGGCTGTTGACCTCCACGCTGCGGCGCAGGTGTTCGGTGTCGTGCACCGCGGCCGTGGCCGCCCACTGGGCGGCGGCATTGACGTTGAACGGTTCCCGCACCTGGTTCATCATGGCGACGATGTCCGGGTGGGCGATGCCGTAGCCGACCCGCAGGCCCGCGAGGCCGTAGACCTTGGAAAAGGTCCTGAGGGTCAGGACAGCCCGGTCGTCCCGCTGATCGTCGAGGGAATCGGGGTAGTCCGGATCGGTGGCGTACTCGAAGTACGCCTCGTCCGCCACCACCAGCACGTCCGGCCCCACCCGCTCCAGGAAGGCTTCCCACTCCGGCCGCCGGTAGATCGTGCCCGTGGGGTTGTTGGGGTTGGCCAGGAAGACGCAACGCGTTTTCGGGGTCAACGCCCCGGCCATGGCTTCGAGGTCATAGCCGTAGTCCTTGAGCGGCACCGTCCGCATCACGGCGCCCATGGCGTTGAGCGAGAGCGGATAGGCCACGAAGGTGCCCTGGGACAGCAGGGCCTCGTCTCCCGGCCGCAGGAAGGTGCGCACCGCCAGCTCGATGAGTTCGTTGGAGCCGTTGCCGAAGACCAGCCGTTCGGGGTCGACCTCCAGCTTGGCCGCCAGCGCTTGGCGGAGGTGGAAACAGCCCCCGTCCGGGTAGAGATGGAGTTCCTCCAGCCGCTCCCGCAAGGCGGCCACGGCCTTGGGAGAGGGGCCCAGGGGGTTCTCGTTGGAGGCCAGCTTGGCCGACCCCTCGATGCCGTATTCCCGCTCCACCTCGTCGATGGGCTTGCCGGGAACGTACGGGACGATGCGGCGAATGTATTCCGGGACCTGGTCTACGATGCTCATAGGCTGCTGGGATAGGACCCGAGGACCTTCAGGAAGACGCAGCTCTTGGCGAGCTGGTCCAGCGCGCGCTTCACTCGGGGCTGTTGTTGATGACCTCTGAAGTCGATGAAGAAGACATACTCCCAAGCCTTCTGACGCGAAGGCCGCGACTCGATCTTGGTGAGGTTGATGCCGTGTTTCGCGAAGGGCGCCAGCAGGTCGTGGAGCACGCCCACGCGGTCCTTGGCGGCAAAAACGATGCTGGTCTTGTCCTCGCCGGTGGGCGCCGGCGCATCGTCGCCGATGACGAAAAAGCGCGTGATGTTGTCGTGGTTGTCGGCGATGTTGGCCTGCACGATCCTGAGCCCGTAGACTTCGCCCGCCAGCCGGCTGGAGACCGCCGCCGCGGCCCGGTCCGAACGCGCCTCCTTGGCGGCCTGCGCGGTGCTCGCCACTTCCTCGATCACGGCGTCGGAATAGTGCGCGGCGACCCACTTCCGGCACTGACCCAGGGCGTGAGGGTGGGAAAGGATGCGCCGTACGTCCTTGGCCCGTCCTGACCGGGACAGCAGGCACAGTTCGATGTCGATGCTGGCCTCGCCGCAGATCTGGACATCCGAGCCCTGCAGCAGATCCAGGGTGTGGGCCACCACCCCTTCGGTGGAGTTTTCCACGGGCACCACGCCGTAGTCCACGTTGCGCGCGCTCACCTCTCGAAAGACGTCGTCGATGGTGGGCTCGGGGAAATAGCGCACGGTGCTGCCGAAGTGCCGTTGCGCGGCCATGTGGGTGAAGGTCGCCTCGGGGCCGAAGAAGGCCACCTTCATCTCGGCCTCGACTCCCCGGCAGGCCGAAAGGACCTCGCGGTAGACGGCGCGAATGGACGCCGCCGACAACGGCCCGCCGTTGGCGTCGGATACCTGCTGGTAGACGGCCCGCTCGCGGCTGGCAACGTAGACGGGTCTTCCCGTGAGACTCTTTTGATCCCCTATCTTCAGGGCAAGGGATGCTCTCTCGTTGAGAAGCGCTACAATCCTGGAATCAACTTGATCGATCTTTTTTCGGAGGGCATCTACCGATTCTCTACGGCTCAATGAAAACCTCGAGGGGAAGGATTGCGACCGACTGGGAACGTTAGCCGAACTCCCGGACAATTGCAACTACGCGCCACCACAGGTTTTTGTTCGTGGCCGGGGGCGGCGTCGATGCCGGAACGAAATCGTGTTAGCGTTCCCGGAAGCTCCCGATGCGAAACCAGACCAAGGCCTATCTCTACGCCGCCGCCGCGGTGCTGTTCTGGTCCACCGTGGCGACGGCGTTCAAGCTCTCCCTGCGGCACGTCAGCGCCGACACGCTGGTGTTCTACTCCTCCCTCGTGTCCGTCGTCGTCCTGCTGTGCATCACGCTCGCCACCGGGCGCCTCCAAGAGCTCCGGGGCTGGGATGCCGGCGATCTGCGCAGATCCCTTGCCCTGGGCTTGCTGAACCCCTTTCTCTACTACATCGTGCTGTTCAGAGCCTACGATCTCCTGCCCGCCCAGGAGGCTCTGACGCTGAACTTCGCCTGGCCCGTGGTGCTGGCGCTGTTCTCTATCCTCCTGCTCAAGCAGCCCATCAGCGCACGCGCTCTCGTGGCGATGGCCATCAGCTTTGCCGGGGTGGTCGTCATCGCGACTCGCGGAGACCCGCTGGGGCTGGACCTGGCCAATCCGTTGGGAGTGGCGCTGGCGCTGGGGAGCACGCTGATATGGGCGCTCTACTGGATCTACGGGGTCAAGGACCGCCGTGACCCGGTGACGCGCCTGCTGGCCAACTTCGGGTTTGGATGCGTTTTCTCGGGGAGCTACCTTTGGCTCTCGGGTTCCCTGGAGACGCCGAGCCTCCCGGGAGTCGCCGGAGCCTTGTACATCGGCACGTTCGAGATGGGCATCGCGTTCGTCGCCTGGCTCCGGGCGCTCCGGCTCTCGCGCACCACCGCGCAGGTGGGGCAACTGATCTACCTGACGCCGTTCCTCTCGCTGCTGGCAATCGCGCTGGTGGTGGGAGAACCGATCTACACCAGCACCGTGGCGGGGCTGGCGCTGATCGTCGGCGGCATCGTGCTGCAGCCACGCGCCGGTTGAGCACTTCGCGAAATAGTCGAACCAGCCCCCTCTCCCTCTGGGAAAGGGTCGGGGTGAGGGCCGATGGGCACGCTGCTTGGGGCCCCTCGCCCGCCCTTCGAGCACCCTCTCCCGGAGGGAGGAGGGATGGTTTGCGGGGGAATAGTGGGTCGCTTGGCGGGTCGGTTCACTTCATCAGCGGGAAGGACCAGGGGCTCATTTCATCCGCGGTCCGGCCCAGGGCGTCCCAGTCCTGGAGGTGATCCCAAGCCGACTCCGCCGCCTCCTGCGCCTGCGTTCGCAGGGCCTCGATGTCCACACCGTCGACCCGCCCCTCCTCCACGCGCACCTCGCCGTCGACGATGACCGTCCGGACGTCGTCGCCGATGCCGCACTCCACCAGGGCCTTGATGGGATCGCGCACCGGCCCGTACCGGAGGGAGCCGCGGCCCGAAAGGTCGACGATCATGATGTCGGCTCGGGCGCCCGGCGCCAGCCGCCCCAGGTCGTCCCGCCCCAGCGCCCGTGCGCCCCCCAGGGTGGCGGCCTCGAACACCTCGGCGGCGCTGGCCGCGCGCAGGTTGTGGCCGATGACCTTGCCGAAGTAGGACGCGATGCGCATCTGCATCATGAAGTCCCGCGGATAGGTGTCGCTTCCCAGGGAGATGTTGACGCCGGCCTTGCGGTACTTCTCCCAGGAATCGAGGCAGCGTCCCCGGCGCGCGATGTTGACCGGGCAGTGGGAGATGGACACGCCGTGTTCTCCCATGATCTCGATGTCCCGGCCGCCCGAGAAGTTGAGCTGCGGGTTCTCGGC